>NZ_QAIJ01000104.1:0-2072 GCF_003060985.1 Stenotrophomonas sp. HMWF023 | reverse complement strand
ATGTCGCGATCCTTGCAGGTACCCGGCTCGGATTCATCCGAGTTGCAGAGGATGTACTTCTGCACGTTGCCCTTGGGCATGAAGGACCACTTCAGGCCGGTCGGGAAACCGGCGCCGCCACGGCCGCGCAGGCCCGAGGCCTTGACCATTTCGATGACCTGCTCTGGCGGGATCTTCTCTTCGAGGATCCTGCGCAGGGCAGCGTAGCCACCGGTCTTCAGATAGCTTTCGTACGACCACGGGGTGTCGTAATGCAGGGTGGTGTAGACCACCTGGTGCGGCAGCGGCGCGGGGCCGACCGGACCCTTGGATTCGTGGTGATGTGCCATGCCCTTACTCCAGCCCGTCCAGAAGCTCGTCGACCTTTTCCAGGGTCAGACGCTCATGGTAGTGACCATTGATGACCATCATCGGTGCACCCGCGCAGCCGGCCAGGCACTCTTCCTCACGCTTGAGGTAGACGCGGCCGTCAGCGGTCGACTGACCGTTCTTGATACCCAGCTTCTTCTCGCAATGGCGCACGATGTCTTCGGCGCCATTGAGCCAGCAGCTGATGTTCGTGCAGATGGCCACGTTGTTGCGGCCCACCTTCTCGGTCTCGAACATCGAGTAGAAGCTGGCAACCTCGTAGGCCCACACCGGCGGCAGGTCCAGGTACTTGGCCACGCCGGCGATCAGCTCGTCGGTCAGCCAGCCCTGGTTCTGCTCCTGGGCAGCATGCAGACCCTGCAGCACGGCAGAGCGCTTGCGGTCCGGCGGGAACTTGGACAGCCAGTGATCGATGTGAGCGCGGGTTTTGTCGCTCAACACCACCATCGGGTCGACGTCGCGCGCCGCCTCGAAATTACCTGTCGCCTTCATCGGCCGACCTCAGCGAAATGCATAACGTGAAATTGCAGAAACTGCGGCGCCGGCTTGCGCCGGCTGCCTGCAGCGGGCGTTGGCGTGGCGGACGGCATTACCGGTCAACCTCGCCGAACACCAGATCGTAGGTACCGATCATCGCCACCACGTCGGCCAGCATGTGGCCGCGCACGATCGAATCGATCGAGGACAGGTGGGCGAAGCCCGGCGCACGGAGGTGTACGCGGAACGGCTTGTTGGCGCCGTCGGAAACCAGGTAGCAGCCGAATTCGCCCTTGGGCGCTTCAACCGCGGCGTAGGTCTCGCCGGCCGGCACGCAATAGCCTTCACTGAACAGCTTGAAGTGGTGGATCAGCGCTTCCATGTCGTCCTTCATGTCCTCGCGCTTGGGCGGAGCGACCTTGAAGTTCTTGACCATGACCGGGCCTGGGTTGGCCTTCAGCCACGCCACGCACTGCTTGATGATGCGGTTGGACTCGCGCATTTCGGCCACGCGGCACAGGTAGCGATCGTAGCAATCGCCTTCCTTGCCCAGCGGGATGTCGAAATCGACGGCATCGTACTTCGCGTACGGACGCTTCTTGCGCAGATCCCAGGCGATGCCCGAACCACGCAGCATCACGCCGGTCATGCCCCACTGGTGGGCCAGTTCCGGGGTGACCACGCCGATGCCAACGGTACGCTGCTTCCAGATACGGTTGTCGGTCAGCAGGGTCTCGTATTCGTCGACACGACCCGGGAATTCATTGGTGAAGTTCTCCAGGAAGTCCAGCAGCGAACCTTCGCGCGAGGCGTTGAGGTTCTTCAGGGCCTTGCCCTTGTGCCAGCGCGATTCCTTGTACTTCGGCATGTGATCCGGCAGGTCGCGGTAAACACCGCCCGGACGGTAGTACGCCGCGTGCATGCGCGCGCCGGAGACCGCTTCGTAGCAGTCCATCAGCTCTTCGCGCTCGCGGAAGGCGTACAGCATCACCGCCATCGCACCCAGATCGAGCGCGTTGGAGCCCAGCCACATCAGGTGGTTCAGGATGCGGGTGATCTCGTCGAACATCGTGCGGATGTACTGCGCGCGCTCCGGCGCCTCGATCCCCATCAGGGTCTCGATCGAGCGCACGTAGGCGTGCTCGTTGCACATCATCGACACGTAATCCAGGCGATCCATGTAGCCGATCGACTGGTTGAAGGGCTTGGACTCGGCCAGCTTCTCG
>NZ_QAIJ01000359.1:1495-6036 GCF_003060985.1 Stenotrophomonas sp. HMWF023 | reverse complement strand
ATGTACTCGCCCGGGGGCAACGCCGCCGGCTGCCAGCGACCGGTTTCCATCAGGCCATCGCGCACGGTGTTGGTCACCAGATAACGGAAGCGGGTGACCGCGCTGCCATGCACGGTGATACCACTGTCCGGGGCATAGGCCACTTTCACCGCCTGCTTCTGCGGCGGCATGCGGTTGAAGACGATGTTCCAGCGTGGCTGCTCGTAGCCCTTCAGCGGCTGCCCGGCGGCATCCAGGATCTGGTAGCCCACCTGGTACGGCCCAAGCCGGCGACGCGGCAGGTTGTTGTCCACCTGGTCCCAGGCTTCCACCACGATCTGCACGCCGCGTCCCTGCCGGGCCAGCATCACCACGCCGTCGCTGCCGGCGGCGAGCGGCTGGTCGTTGTCGTCCAGCAGCGCCACGTCGGTGATGCGCGGTGCGAAGTGGTCGGCGTAGTCCTTGAACCCCAGCGCCACCGCATTGGTCTCGAAACCGCCGTTGCCCACGGCCAGGTGCACATGTGCCTGGCTGTTGATGCTGCCCAGGCGGTCGCCTACGTGGATGCGCGTGCCACGCCGCACGCGGATGCGCTCCAGCGTGCCGTCTTCGGCGTACAGCGGCTGCCAGCGCGCGTCGAACGGTTCGCCGCGTGGCGTACGGCCGACGCGCATGTGGATGTACTTCAACCGGTCCACGGCCAGCCCTTCAGCCTGCCCACCCAGGCTCCAGGCGGCAATCGGGCTGCTGATCTTGCCCTCGGCAATCGCCAGCACGGTCTGGCCGACATCGCCGCGCACGTCGAAGCCACCGTGCAGGTGGTGGCGGCTCTCGCCCTGGAAGGTGCCGCGCACCTCGCCGAGCGTGCCGACCACTTCATGCCAGCCATCCTGGGGTGCCAGTGGCCAGCGCCCACCGCTGTCCGGCAGCGCCGCATCGGAGGCCGGGCCCACCAGCGCCGGTGCAGGCAGTTCACCCACCGGCAGCGGGCGCAGGCGATGCAGGCGATAGCCTGCGGAGTCGGCCACCAGCAGAGCGCCGTCGGCCTCCACGGCCAGGCCACTGGGCCGCGCCAGGCGTGGCAGGCGGTCATTGCCCAGCAGCGCCAGTTGATGGCCCTGCGGGGTCACCTGCACGATGCGCCCGTCCAGGTCACCCACATACAGCACACCGTCATGCGTGGTGGCCAGTGACAGCGGACCGTTGATGACCTCACCCTTGCCGACTGCAGTGCTGACCATGCCATCGGCGCCGACGCGGCGGATCGCGTTGTTGAACAGATCGGCGACCAGCAGTGCGCCGTGCGCATCGAAGGCCAGCGCCACGGGCGTGTCGAAGCGCGCGTCTGTACCGGGCGCATCGGCGAAGCCCGGGCGGTCGCCGCCGGCCAGCGTACGCACGTTGCCATCGGCACCGATCACGCGGATGCGGTCGTTCCAGGTATCGGCCACATAGACCTGTCCCTGCGCATCCACGGCGATGCCCATCGGCCCATCGAAACGCGCTTGCGCGGCAGGACCATCGGCGAAACCCTGCTGGCCTCCGGCCAGCGTCGTCACCTGTCCGTCGGTGCCGATGCGCCGGATCGCATGATTGCCGGTGTCCGCCACATACAGATTGCCTTGTGCATCGGCGGCAATGCCCGAAGGGGTGTTGAAGCTCGCCTGCAGGGCAGGCCCATCAACACGCCCCTCGCCCTGCCCCGCTACCGTTTCGATACGGCCATCGGGCAGGCGGCGGCGGATGCGGTTGTTGTCACCGGCATCGGTGAAATAGACGCTGCCATCGGCACTGCCCAGCAGCGCGTAGGGGTCGGCGAAGCGTGCCTGCGCCGAGGCGCCATCGCGATCACCCGGATGGCCGTCGCCGGCCAGCAGCTCGATCTGTGCGGTCCACGCCAGCGGCGTCGGTACGGGGCCAGCCGGCACCTGCGGGCCGGAGGCGGGGAATTCCCACCAGGTTGCCGCCAGGGCCACCGCTGTTGCCACCACCACCGCACCCACCGCCATCCCTTGCCACCGCGCCATCGTCCCGTTTGCCTGTACTTGCATGAAGAGGCACGAACGATAATCGCTGCGCCCGTGCAGCGCCATGGCCGATGGTCAGGGCTGTTTCGCGGCGCTTGTCCTGCGCTGCCACAGCGGGTTCAATGTCTGTTCCATGGACGGAGGCCCACCATGCCCCGCTGTACCCCACTCTTCGCGCTGCTGTTTGCCGCACTGACCAGCGCGACCGCCTCGGCAAACGTGCCGCGGACACCCGCTTCCACCTCGCAGCCCCCGCACGATGCGGCGATGGATGCTGCGCATGCCGCGTACGCGCAGCAATGGGATACGGCCATCGAACAGTCCCGCAGTGGCAATACGCTGGCCGCGTTGATCGCCATGCAACGGTTGATGGACAGCCCGCTGCTGGCCGACTTCGATGCCGAGCGCCGCGGCCGCGCCGCGCAGTTTGCCGGCTGGACGGCGGCGATGCAGAAGCAGCCCGCGCTGGCACGGCGCTATCTGCAGCAGGCGCTGCTGGCGTTGCCGGGCGATGCGAGCATCCTGACCACGCTGGTGTCGCTGGACCTCAACGATGACCAACCCGCAGCGGCAGTCGAGCATCTGACACAGGCGCTGGCGCGTGCTGACAGCCCGCTGGCGATCGACCACCATACCGTCAGCTACCTGCAGTACCACCTGCGCGAACAGCCCGCGCAACGCATGGCGCTGCTGCAGGCGCTGTTCGACAACGGCTGGAAGAGCGGCGGCAGCGAACCCACCGGCCTGTGGCTGGAGTTGGCCACGCTGCAGGCCGACAACGGGCGCGGCGATGCCATTCCGACCACACTGGCTCGCATCGACACCCCGGCAGAACTGATCCGGTTGCGCAGCGACAAGCGCTTCGATCGCTATGTGGACCGTGCCGATGCACGCTTCGATCCGCTCAAGGCCGCGCAGGCCCATCTGGACACCCTGCGTGTATCGGGCCTGCTGGACCGGGTCCTGGATGCACGCATGGTGGATTTCAGCAGCACGCTGCTGATGCTGGATCGCAACGAGGAAGTCCTGGCGCTTACCGATACGCTGGCCGAGGCCGCCGCAGAAGGACAATCGCCCCCCGCCGCAGAAGCGGAATGGCTGGCCTGGCTGCTCAACAGCCGCATCGCCGCGCTGCGTCGCTTGGGGCGTACTGATGAGGCGCTGGCGACGGCGAAGCTGGCAGCTCGCATCGGCGCACTCGGGCCGGATGGCCTCGAGCATCAGATGAACGTGTCATTCGTGCTCGGCTCACTCGGCAAGACGCAGGAAGCAGAGGCCGCGATGGACACATTGACCGACCTCAGCAGCTATGGCCAGGCCGCACAGGCCTTGATCCATTTCGCCGCTGCCCGCCAGCGCGGTGATGCCACCGCTGCCACCACCGCACGTGCGGTCATCGTCGCCCAGCGCCAGGACGCGCGCCTGTTCCATCGCGAGATGCTGCTGGAGGAAGGCGATCTGGATGCTGCCGCAGCCGTGCTGATCGAGCAGCTGCGCTCGCCGTTGGAACGCAGCGACGCGCTGACCAGCCTGCAGGACATGCGCGTGTATCCCTCGTTGCCGGGCGATGTGCGCATCGATGCCGCCTGGCGCGAACTCAAGCAGCGTGCCGACGTGCAGGCCGAAGTCTCGCGGGTCGGTCGCATCGAGCGTTACGACCTGGTGGGCAGCGCCACATCGCGCTGAGCGCCGGCTACTTCGCCGGCACTTCGATGCGGATGCCCATCGCCTCGCGATAGCGAGTGTACAGGGCCATCACCTTGTCCACGTAGGCCAGGGTTTCGGCATACGGTGGCACGCCCTTGTAGCGTGCCACCGCACCGATGCCGGCGTTGTAGGCCGCCGCTGCCAGCGGACGGTCGCCGTTGTAGCGGCGCAGCAGCGCGCGCATGTAGCGGGCGCCACCGTCGATGGACTGCTGCGGCGAGAACGGGTCGCGCACGCCGTATTCCACTGCGGTGTCGGGCATCAGCTGCATCACGCCCTGCGCGCCCTTGCTGGACACCGCCAGTGCGTCGAAATTGCTTTCCGCGTGTGCGATCGCCCGCAACCAGGCATCGTCCACGCCGGTGGCCTTGGCCGCTGCCTTGAACTGTTTCGCGTGCTGGGCCAGCTGGGGCTTGCCGACCTTGCCCAGGCCTTCATGTGCCGGTTCGCCCGGTGGCGTGGCCACGGTGAACTTCAGGAACACCCGCGAGCCGGGCAGGTTGCGGGTGGAGTAGACGAGCTTGCCGTCCTGTTCGCGCTCGTACAGCACGCCACTGAACACGCCCATGTTGCCCCACAGGTTGGGGGTCTGCACGGCGCTGTCGTCGATCTCCTTCGGCGTGCAGCGCGAGCCGGGCTCCGGTGCGGTAGCCAGGCTGACCGTGTTGCCCTGCACGCAGCGGTAGACCGTGCGCGCAGCGGCCAGCCCTGGCCACAGGCCAGACAGCAGCAACAGCGCGACGAGGGCGGGACGGAGGGACATGGCGGCCGGATGATCCGGCGGCGGCCGCTAACAATGAGTGAATGGGGGGTTGGCCGGGCGGCGCC
>NZ_QAIJ01000359.1:0-1485 GCF_003060985.1 Stenotrophomonas sp. HMWF023 | reverse complement strand
GGGACGCCGTGAATCCATCCATGGAGGCTTGGGCGCGCCATCCATGGCGCTTACACCCCCGCAACCGGACCCACCCCGCCTTCGACAGATTTCCGCGATCTGCCGGAATGGCATGACCTGCTGTTGGTGGGTGTCGACCTTGGTCGACACATGGATCCACGCCATGCGTGGATGGGTCTTCCCGACTACCGCGCCATCTTCCGCCGCAGCCAATAGCCAGCGCCCAGCAGCACGAACCATGCGGGGCTGGCCACCAGGGCCTGGCGGGTGTCGGCCTGCAGGCTCAGCAGTACCAGCACGGCGGCGAAGAAGATCAGGCAGGCCCAGCACATCACTACGCCACCGGGCATCTTGAAGATCGAGGCCGCATGGCGCTCCGGGTAGCGACGGCGATAGACCATGTAGGCCACCAGGATCAGCGACCAGACGAAGATGAACAGCACCGTCGCCAGGGTCGTCACCAGGGTGAAGGCGGTCACCAGGTTGGGGATCAGGTAGATCAGCAGGGTGCCGCCCAGCAGGCACAGGCAGGAGAACAGCAGGCCCCGGGCCGGCACCGCTGCGCGCGAGAGCTTGGACAGGCCGCGCGGTGCATGGCCTTCCTCGGCCAGGCCGAACAGCATGCGGCTGGTGGAGAAGATGCCGCTGTTGGCCGACGATGTTGCCGAGGTCAGTACCACGAAGTTGATCAGGCTGGCGGCGGCGGGAATGCCGGCCAACACGAACAGCTGCACGAACGGGCTCTTGTCCGGCACCACCTGGCGCCATGGGGTGACCGCCATGATCGCGATCAGCGCGAGCACGTAGAAGATGATGATGCGCACGGGGATCGAGTTGATCGCCTTGGGCAGGTTGCGCTCCGGGTCGGCCGTTTCCGCAGCGGTGGTACCCACCAGTTCGATGCCGACGAAGGCGAACACCGCGATCTGGAAACCGGCGAAGAAGCCGACCAGGCCCATCGGGAACATGCCACCGTCATTCCACAGGTTCGACAGCGCTGCGGTGTGCCCGCTGGGCGAGGTGAAGCCCCACGCCACCAGCCCGGCGCCGGTGATGATCAGCGCGCAGATGGCCACGATCTTGATCAGCGCGAACCAGAATTCCATTTCGCCAAACAGCTTCACCGTCACCAGGTTCAACGCCAGCAGCAGCATCACGCAGGCCAACGCCGGTATCCATGCGTCCAGCCCGGGGAACCAGAACTGCGCATACGCGGCGATGGCGATCACATCGGCGATGGCGGTGACGATCCAGCAGAACCAGTACGTCCATCCGCAGAAGAACCCGGCCCACGGCCCGAGCAGATCGGTGGAGAAATCGATGAAGGATTTGTACTGCAGGTTGGACAGCAGCAGCTCGCCCATCGCGCGCATCACGAAGAACAGCATCGCGCCGATGATCAGGTAGACGAACACGATGGATGGGCCGGCCAGGCTGATGGTCTTGCCCGAACCCATGAACAGGCCGGTGCCGATGGCACCGCCG
>NZ_QAIJ01000103.1:3562-5004 GCF_003060985.1 Stenotrophomonas sp. HMWF023 | reverse complement strand
GTCCAGCAGCTGCACCAGCGGCGCGACGTTGTAACCGCCCAGCATGGTGCCCAGCAGTTCGGTGGCGCGCTCGCGGCTGATCAGCGGGTTCTGCTCGCTGCCCAGTGCGATCGCGGCCAGGTACGAGGCCTTGACCTTGGCAGCGTCATCGACGCCGGCCGGCACGCGGTGGGTCAGCAGGTCGAGCAGGAACTCGGCCTCGCCCTGCGGCGGGTTCTTCAGCAGTTCGATGACATCGGCCGTCTGCTGCGCGGTCAGCGGCAGGGGCGGGATGCCAAGCGCAGCGCGCTCGGCGACGTGGTGGCGGTAGGCTTCCAACATGACAACTCCCGGGTAATGCGTGAGGTGAATAAAAAGTGGGCTCAGGCTTGCGGCACGATCAGCTTCAGGCCCTTGAAGTAGTCGCGATAAAACGTGTCGTTCCAGGTGATCAGGCCATCGCACTGCAGCAGGGCGTGGGCACCGATCATGAATTCGTCCAGGCCACGGCGCTGGCCGCTGCCGCGCTGGCGATGGCGGCGGTACATTTCACCGGCGCGCAGTGCCGATTTGGCTTCCAGCGCGTTGAAGTGGACACCCATTTCTTCCAGCGCTTCCAGTACCTCGGCACCGCCGCGCAGGGCGGCGCAGATCTCGGCCAGGGTGGCGCCGCAGACCACCACGCGGCCGCCGACCAGGCTCTGCCGCAGGCAGGCTTCCACCGCATCGGCCTGCGGGCCGTTGCTGAGCAGCTCGACCAGCACCGGTGAATCGACGGCGATCATCACCGCTTACTCCTCGTCGCGCAGGTCGCGCACGGCCGCGTCGGCCGATTCGAAGCCGTCCAGCGAGAACTTGCCGCGGGCGCGGGAGATCGCATCGTCCACGCTCTTGCGCAGGATGATCCGGCTGCCTTCCAGCTCCACCTTCAGCAAGGTGCCCTTGGTCAGGCCCAGCGCATCACGCACTGCCTTGGGCAGGGTGATCTGTCCGCGTTCAGCAACGGTGGCTTCCATGGGGTACGCCTCAAAAAGTATGTATGAATTATACATACCCGTCGCATCCGGAACAAACCACCTGATATGTGACCTTCATCCCGCGTCAGTCGCATCCGGGCGTTAGACTCCCTCGGCAGCCCTGCTGCGCTCAGGCTGGACGCCCCGGCGCTCCTACCGCACCTATCCGCTCCATAAATAAGGAAGTTTCATGCGCGCGCTCGCCCTTGCCCTGATCCTCGCAACCCCGCTGGCCGTTTCGACGACCTCCGCCCACGCCAACCCGTTCGGCGGCTACACCACCGGCATCGAGATCACCCAGCAGCAGATGGACACCCTGGAGATCGGCAAGACCACCCAGGACAACGTCCGCGAGAAGTTCGGCGCGCCCGGTCGTCGCGAACAGCTGGGCGACACCCAGGTCTGGTACTACGACTACGTGAAGATCAAGCACTTTGGCAAGAACGT
>NZ_QAIJ01000103.1:0-3552 GCF_003060985.1 Stenotrophomonas sp. HMWF023 | reverse complement strand
CTCCCGGACGGGGCGCCCATGAGCGCCCCGTCTGCGTGCGGGCCGGCGCAAAAACGATGCGTACGCTGACACGAAGGCTACACACATCGCTGTAACCTTGCGTTCCAAGCCTGCCGGGTCATTGCCGGGCGCTGGATCGCCGATACTGGGCAGGATCCGGGGCCGGAGTGCCACCGGCAAACGCAAGCAGGCCCGCCCATGCGGGCCACTGCAAGCCATCCGCAAGAGGAGTCATCCCGCATGAGCGATTCGTTCTCCACCCGCAGCCAGCTGGACGTCGGCGGCAAGACCTACGACTACTTCAGCCTGCCCAAGCTGGGCCAGCGCTTCGACATCTCCCACCTGCCCTACTCGATGAAGATCCTGCTGGAGAATCTGCTCCGGCACGAGGATGGCGGCGTCACCGTCGGCAAGGATCACATCGAGGCCGTCGCCCGCTGGCAGCCCAGCGCCGAGCCCGACACCGAAATCGCCTTCATGCCCGCACGCGTGGTGCTGCAGGACTTCACCGGCGTGCCCTGCGTGGTCGACCTGGCCGCGATGCGCGATGCGGTGGTCAAGCTGGGCGGTCGCCCGGAACAGATCAATCCGCTGATCCCCTCCGAACTGGTCATCGACCACTCGGTGCAGGTGGATGTGTTCGGCAAGCCCGACGCACTGGACCTCAACGGCAAGATCGAGTTCCAGCGCAACCAGGAACGCTACGGCTTCCTGCGCTGGGGCCAGAAGGCCTTCGACAACTTCAAGGTGGTGCCGCCCAACACCGGCATCGTCCACCAGGTCAATCTGGAAAACCTGGCCCGCGTGGTGATGACCGCGGACAAGGACGGCAAGGCCATCGCCTACCCCGATACCGTGTTCGGCACCGACAGCCACACCACGATGATCAACGGCATCGGCGTGCTCGGCTGGGGCGTGGGCGGTATCGAGGCCGAGGCGGCCATGCTCGGCCAGCCCTCGTCGATGCTGATTCCGCAGGTGGTCGGCTTCAAGCTGACCGGCAAGCTGCCCGAAGGCGCCACCGCCACCGACCTGGTGCTGACCGTCACCCAGATGCTGCGCAAGCTCGGCGTGGTCGGCAAGTTCGTCGAGTTCTATGGCGACGGCCTGCAGCACCTGCCCTTGGCCGACCGCGCGACCATCGGCAACATGGCCCCGGAATACGGCGCCACCTGCGGCATCTTCCCGATCGACAACGAATCGCTGACCTACCTGCGCCTGTCCGGCCGCAGCGAAGAGCAGATCGCCTTGGTCGAAGCCTATGCCAAGGCACAGGGCCTGTGGCACGACGCCAACAGCCCGCATGCGCAGTACAGCACCACGCTGGAACTGGACATGGGCACGGTGAAGCCCTCGCTGGCCGGCCCCAAGCGCCCGCAGGACCGCGTGCTGCTGGAAGACGTGCAGCAGAACTACCGCGACGCGCTGGTCGGCATGACCGCCAACCGTGACAAGCGCAGCGAGGATGTCTCCACCTTCGTCAATGAAGGCGGCGGCGCCGCGGTGGGCAACGAGCAGTTGGCCAAGGGCTACGCCGACATCGAGATGGACGGCAGGAAGGTGCGGCTGAAGGATGGCGCGGTGGTCATCGCCGCCATCACCTCGTGCACCAACACCTCCAACCCGGCAGTGATGATCGGCGCCGGCCTGCTGGCCCGCAACGCGGCCGCCAAGGGCCTGGACCGCAAGCCATGGGTCAAGACCTCGCTCGGCCCAGGCTCGCGTGTGGTCACCGACTATCTGGAAAAGGCCGGTGTACTCACCGAGCTGGAGAAGATCGGTTTCTATGTGGTCGGCTATGGCTGCACCACCTGCATCGGCAACTCCGGCCCGCTGCCGACCGAAGTCAGCGCAGGCATCGCCAGTGGCGACCTGGTGGTGACCTCGGTGCTGTCGGGCAACCGCAACTTCGAGGGCCGCGTGCACCCCGAAGTGAAGATGAACTACCTGGCCAGCCCGCCGCTGGTGGTGGCCTACGCCATCGCCGGCACCACCGACATCGACCTGACCACCGAACCGTTGGGCACCGGCAGCGATGGCCAGCCGGTGTACCTGCGCGACATCTGGCCGAGCAACAAGGAAATCGGCGACGTCATCGCCGCTACCGTCGGCCCGGAGATGTTCAAGCAGAACTACGCGGACGTGTTCAAGGGCGATACCCGCTGGAACACCATCGCCTCGCCGGACGGTGACCTGTACGCGTGGAGCGATGCATCCACCTACATCAAGAACCCGCCGTACTTCGACGGCATGACCATGCAGGTCGGCACCATCGACGACGTGCACGGCGCGCGCGTGATGGGCCTGTTCGGCGATTCGATCACCACCGACCACATCTCCCCCGCCGGCAACATCAAGAAGGATTCGCCGGCGGGCCGCTTCCTGCAGGAACGCGGCGTGCAGCCGGCCGACTTCAACAGCTACGGCAGCCGCCGCGGCAACGATGACGTGATGGTCCGTGGCACCTTCGCCAACATCCGCATCAAGAACCTGATGTTCGGTGGCGAAGAAGGCGGCAACACCCTGTACTACCCGGCCAACGGCGGCCAGCCGGAAAAGCTGGCGATCTACGATGCGGCGATGAAGTACAAGGCCGACAAGGTGCCGCTGGTGGTGCTGGCCGGCAAGGAATACGGCACCGGCTCCTCACGCGACTGGGCAGCCAAGGGCACCCTGCTGCTGGGGGTGAAGGCGGTCATCGCCGAAAGCTTCGAACGCATCCATCGATCCAACCTGGTCGGCATGGGCGTGCTGCCGCTGCAGTTCCGCAACGGCGAAAACGCACAGTCGCTGGGCCTGGATGGTTCGGAAGTGTTCGATGTCTCTGGCCTGCAGGATGGCGCCAGCAAGCGCGCCACGGTCACCGCGACCAAGGCCGATGGTACGAAGAAGACCTTCGAAGCCTCGGTGATGCTGCTGACCCCGAAGGAAGTGGAGTACTTCCGCCACGGCGGCCTGCTGCAGTACGTGCTGCGCCAGCTGGCCAGCAAGTAACGCATCAACTGTAGAGCCGAGCCCGCGCTCGGCTACATCGCCACAGCATCAGTCGAGCATGGGCTCGGCTCTACAAGAAGAAGGGCCGGGTCCTTACGGACCCGGCCCTTTCTGCTTCACCGCAGCTAGGCATGGCCTGGCTCTACTGCATCAATGGCGGCATCGGGATAGCCACCGGATGCCCGCTCACCGCCGCGGTGCATCCGGGTCGGTACGCAGCGCCTTCAACAGTCCCCACATGTAGAACGCCAGGATGAACGAGAACGGCAGGCCGCACAGCACCACCGCCGTCTGCATCGCGCTGAAGTTGCCGGCCAGCAGCAGGCCGACGCTGGCCACGGTGATGCCCGCCGCCCAGAACACGCGCAGCCAGATCGGCGCGGCATGCCCATCCTCCACGCCATCGTCGACACGCCGGGTGCACAGGTTGGCGATCATCAGCGTGCCCGAATCGACCGGGGTCAGGAACAACACGAAACCAATCACCACCGCCGCACCGGCGATGTACGGCGCTGCAGGCAGATACTCCAGCAGCTTGAACAGGGTCATCGCCGCATC
>NZ_QAIJ01000102.1:14064-24518 GCF_003060985.1 Stenotrophomonas sp. HMWF023 | reverse complement strand
TTTTCGCGCTTGCGGAACAGCAGATAGGGCCAGATGCCGATCAACACCGCTGCGATGACTGTGCCGTAGACCAGCGCGAACACCGACTTGCCAGGCTCGGTCCAGACCATGCCCAACAGAAGCAGGCCGAGCACGATGGTCGGCCCGCCCAGCAGGATCATCGCGAAGGTCTTTATCCGTCCACTGGTGGGCGCGTTGGCGAGCTTGCCAACCATGTCGGTACCACCGAAATACACCTGCAGTGCATCGTTGATGGAACGGGCGGGCTGCGGCTTTGCGGGTTCCGGCGGCGCCACCGGTTGCTGCAGGTCCATTTCCTTGGGCGCCGACGGCAGCAGGTCCGACAGGTTGGTCTGCTCGATGAGGGCTTTGAGCTTGGGGTCCATGTGCAATCCGTGCAGTCACCGTTGGCGGCGGCACGATAGCAGCACGCCCAGATGCTCGGTAGTGCCAGCCACGAGGAACTGGTAGATGCCAACCTTGGTTGGCAGCCCTCTGCAAAGCGCCAACCAAGGTTGGCATCTACCAGGGCGTGGTGGCAGGCTGCGTCGGACGATGTCCGGTGAGCCGGTAGTTGCCAACCTTGGTTGGCAGCCTTTTGGAAAGCGCCAACCAAGGTTGGCATCTACCAGAGCGGGGCAGGTAGCAGAGCGGGGCAGGTAGCGCCGGGCCATGCCCGGCGGGCACCTCAACGCACGTCGCGCAGTTCCCAGTGGTGCCCGGCCAGCAGGCGCAGGCGTTGCTTGAACACGTCACTGTCGATGCGGGTGGTGGCCACCAGGTTGATGCGCAGATCCTTCTGCTCACCGGTCACGGTGGCCTCCGGATCGGTCACGCCCCACTGCGGTTCCACCGCATCCGGGTCCGGTTGCTTGTCGCGCCAACGCTCGAACAGGCTGCTATTGCGCAGCGCGTTCTGCAGTTCTTCGGCGAAGCCAGCGGCACCCTGCGAATGGAAAGACAGGTCGGGGTCGTTGCCGCGGGCCTTGGACGGTTCGGGCAGGCTGATGTGGTACTGCGCAGGCATGTTGATCTCCTTGAGGTGGCGCTAGGCTGGCATAAGCGCGGTGGAATCGATGTGCAGATTCCAATGCGTGGTTGGCCTTCATTCAAACCGATGCGGCCCATCGGCGAAGCCCACGGTGACCGCACCCTTGCCGACGTTGACCATGCCGGTCAGGCTCATCACCGATTCGTACACGGTCACGCCATGGCCGGCGCAGACCTCCTTCATCTGCGCGTAGCCGGGCAGGGCGCGCAGTTCGTCCAGTTCGCCGCCGTAGCTGACGCACACGGTGGGCGTCATCAGTCCGGCGCGTACGCGCTGGCCGACCACGCCGAACAGCTTCAGCACGGCATTGTCGAAACCCTTGATCTTCGCCACTGGCCCGGTCTCGCCGCGATAGCCATGCAGCACCGGCTTGATGTCCAGCGCACTGCCCAGCGCTGCGCTGAGCAGACCGACGCTGCGGTCGCCCTTGTGCCGGGCGCGTGCGCGCATGTAGTACAGGTCGCGGGTGACCATGTAGCCGTGCACGTTGCCCGCCAGTTCTTCCAAGCGCTCGCGGATCTGCTGCACGCTGGCGTCGCTGGCACGCAGGCGCACCGCTTCCACCGCCGTCACCGCCTGTGCGGCGAACAGGTTCTGGGTGTCCAGCACGCGCAGCGCGAACGGCGAGTTGTAGCCTGCCGCCTGCCGCACCGGTTTGTAATCGTTGAGGATGGCGAAGCTGGCCTGCAGCGCGTTGTCGTGGATCGGGCTGCGGGTCTTGGTGATGGTCATGCAGAACACGTGGTCGTAGTCGATCACCAGCCGCTGCAGGAACAGGTCGCGGATCTGGTTGACGCTGAAGGGGATGGTCTCCGCTTCGGCGCCGTGCTCGGCTACGTGCGCGTGCAGGAAGCTCAGCGTGGCCTGCTCGTCACGGTGGTCGGCGAGCACGGCTTCGCCGATCCGTACGGTGATCGGCAACAGCACGATGTTGTGCTCGGCAATGAAGTCCTGCGGCAGGTCGCAGGCCGAGTCGACGACGATTCCGATGCGCATCCGCGGCTCCCCCTCCAGGGCGGTTGTAGGTTCGGAAATGTGAAAACTATCTCAAAACGGGACCGGGCGCGCGAGGGAAATGCGCCACTGCCTGTTCAGCGAGTGCGCTGCACTGCCATCGGCAGGGTCACCGCCTGCTGCCAGTCCGGCCGATCCAGCAGGCCCGGGTCGTCCAGCACCGCCGCCATCAGCGGGTGGGTATCGTTGCCCCAGAACAGTTCGCCGTCGATGGCCAGGGTCGGCACGCCAAATACGCCAGCCTCGATCGCCGCATCGGTGTTGCGTCGCAGCTGTTCCTTGATTGCCGGCTCGCCAATGGCTGCTTCCACATCGCTGATACCCAGCCGGGTGGCGGGTTCGCGCAGGGCCGGGGCGTTGTCGGCCGCGCGGCCGTCGCGCCAGATCCAATCAAACAGCACTTCCACCGCCTCGGTGCTGGCGCCCGCGGCCAGGCACAGGCGCAGGGCCGCCAGCGGGTTGAATGGATGCCCGGGCGGGAAGCGTAGAGGGGTGCCCTCGGCCTGCGCGGTCCACAGCAGCTGGCGGTACATGAAACGGCGCTTGGCCGGGATCTCCGCCGGGCCGAGGTTGCCCAGATGGTGCAGGACCGCACCGAAGGCGATCGGTACCGGTTGGATGTGCTCGAACTGCGGCAGCCGCTTCACCTTCTGCCAGTGCAGGTAGGAGTAGGGCGAGACGAAGTCGAAGTACCAGCGCAGGGTGGGCATCGGTGGCTCCTTGTAGCGATCAGGGCTGCGCGTTGCGCTGCAGGTAGCGGTCGCGCAGTTCGGTCTGGCGCGAGCGCATCGGCATTGCACGGCCGCCCAGCCAGACCTGTTCGGCATAGTGCGCCACATCCAGCGGATCACCTTCCCACAGCACCAGGTCGGCACGCTTGCCCGGCTCGATGCTGCCGATCTGGTCGGCCACGCCCAGCACCTCGGCCGGTACCCGGGTCAGCCCGGCCAGGCCGTCGGCCCAGGGCAGGCCATTGGCCACCGCGTTGCCCGCAAGCTGGCGCATCTTTCGCGCATTGTGCGAGGCATCGTCGCGCTGGGCAAAGGCCACCGGCACGCCGGCGCGCTGCAACCGCGCGGCGTTTTCCAGGGTGGCGCCGATCTGGTCGAAGGTGGCCGGCAGGTTGCCCAGCGCGTCGACGAACACCGGCACCTTGGCCGCTGCCAGTTCCGGTGCCAGCTGCCAGGCCTCGGCACCGCCGGCGATGGCGATCTTCACCTTCTCGCGGGCCGCCCAGCGCAGCAGTTGGCGGATGTCGGCCGCGCGGTCCACTTCCACCACGATGCGGCCCTGGCCGGACAGATAGCGGGCAAGCGTGCGGCGACCAGCCGGGGTCAGCAGCGCATGCGGCGAATCGGCGGCGACCTGGCCACGGGCTTCATCGACCATCTGCTGCAGCAGCATCCACTGCGCCGCGCGCGATTGCCCGGTCAGTTCAGACGCCGCAGCACCCAGGCGCAGGAACAGGGCGCGCGGGCCGATCGGGTCGGCACTGCCATCGAAACGCACCACGCCACCCTGGCCGGCGACGAAGCCGCCGCCGGTGGCCGCGCCCAGCGCCGTGAAGCCGATGCCATCCAGGCGTGCCACCGGAATCAGCACCGAAGCGGGGTTGTAGGCCAGGGTCACGTCGAATTCCGGACGCAGCGGCTGCTCACCGATCTTCAGCGCGCTGTCGACCGTGCTCGATTCGCCGGACACTTCCTCGATGCCGATCTCGGTGATGCCGCCGAACAGGGCAGGGGTCAGCGTGCGGCCCTTGGCCTCGACCACAGGCACGCCAGCCGGTGCGGACAGGCCGCGACCCACCGCGCGGATGATGCCGCCCTGCACCAGCACGTCGGCGTCTTCCACGTTGCCGCGTGCGCTGGCGGTAGCGACGGTCGCACCGCGCACCAGCAGGTCCTGCGCCTGCGCAGGCGGCGCGATGCAGGCCAGCGCCATGACGGCAGCGCCGAGCGTTGCGGCAGGCTTCGCCATTGCCTTGAACATGCCCATCAGCGCAGCTCCTGCCCAAGTTGGAAATCCGACCGCGGCGTCGCCGGTGGCGTGCTGCGGTCGTACACACGGCGACCATCGACGAACACCTGTTCGGCCAGTGCATACGAACTGAAGGGGTTGCCGTTCCAGATCACCACGTCGGCCATCTTTCCGGCCTCCAGCGTGCCGGTCTGCGCTTCGATACCCAGCGCCTTGGCGGCGTTGGCGGTCATCCAGGTGATCGCCCGTTCCGGCGCGATCTCCGGCATGTGCGCGCGGCGCGCGGCGGCCATCACCTTGGCCGCTTCCTGGTTCAGGCGCTGGATGCCTTCGGGCGAGTCGGAGTGGACGATGGCGCAGCTGTTCTTCGGCCGGTCGACCAGCGCGATGTTCTCGGCGATGCCGTCGAAGGCTTCCATCTTGAAGCCCCACCAGTCGGCCCACAGTGCGCCGCAGACGCCTTCGGCAGCCAGCCGGTCGGCCAGTTTGTAGGCCTCCACGCCGTGGTGGAAGGCGGCCACCTTGAAGCCGAATTCCTTGGACAGGTCGAGCATGGTGGCCATTTCATCGGCGCGGTAGCAGTGGATGTGCACGCGGATATCGCCCTGGATCGCACCGGCAAGGGTGTCCAGCTTGAGGTCGCGCTTGCCGCCGGCGTCACCGGCGCTGTCGCCCTTGTCGCTGCCGAACCAGCCCTTGCGCTTGGCTGGCTTCGGCGTGCTCTTGGCGATGTAGTCGGCCGCGTCGATGAAGGCTGCGCGGTAACCGGCGACGTTACCCATCCGCGTGGCAGGTGCCACGCTCTTGCCGCCACCGTAGACGCGCTTGGGGTTCTCGCCGCAGGCCATCTTCAGGCCCCACGGCGCGCCGGGAAATTTCATCGCCTGGTAGGTGGTGGCAGGCACGTTCTTCAACGTCACGCCGCGGCCACCGACCAGGTTGGCCGAGCCGGGCAGCACCTGCATGCTGGTCACCCCGCCTGCCAGTGCCGCCTGGAAGCCGGGATCCTGCGGCCATACCGAATGCTCGGCCCAGACATTGGCGGTGACCGGCGCGGTCATCTCGTTGCCGTCGCTGTGCGCGCTTACGCCGGGGCTGGGATAGACGCCCAGGTGCGAGTGCACGTCGATCAGGCCCGGGGTCACCCATTTGCCGTCGGCATTGATGCGGGTGACGCTGGCGTCGACCTGCAGGGCATCGCCGACGGCGACGATGCGACCATCGCGCAGCAATACATCGGCGTTGTCCAGGCGCTGGCCGGTGCCGGTCAGCACGGTGGCGTTCTGGATCAGCAACGGCCCATCGGGATGCGCCTGGTAGGTGCTCGGGTAGGGATCGGCCACGAAGCGCGAAGCGCCCACGGCCGGCGCCGTGCTCAGCGATACCAGCGCCAGACCCAACCCGGCGCGCAACAACGTCGATGTCATGCAGATCCCCTTGGCAGCGTGTTCAACCCAACGACGCTAGCCGGGGACCGGCCTGCTTGCCAAGTGTCCTTTTTCACGGGGCGTCATCTGCCATCTCGACGGCAACGTCCGCCTCCCGGAAAATGGTGCTCCCCACGCCGTACCGGAGCGCCCATGAAGAGCAAGCAGGACATCGTCGACAACTGGCTGCCGCGCTATACCGGCGTGCCCCTGGACCAGTTCGGCCAGCACATCCTGCTGACCAACTTCGGGGGCTACCTGCATACGTTCTCCGCGCTGACCGGTGCGCCGGTGATCGGCCTGGACCGGCCCATGGCCAGTGCCACCATCGACGGCATCACCATGATCAACTTCGGCATGGGAAGCCCCAATGCCGCGATCATCATGGATCTGCTGTCGGCCGTGATGCCCAAGGCCGTGCTGTTCCTGGGCAAGTGCGGGGGGCTGAAGCGCAAGAACGAGCTGGGCGACCTGGTGCTGCCGATCGCGGCCATCCGCGGCGAAGGCACCTCGGGCGACTACCTGCCGCCGGAAGTACCGGCCTTGCCCGCCTTCGCCCTGCAGCGTGCGGTCTCGACCATGATCCGCGACCTTGGCCACGACTACTGGACCGGCACCGTCTACACCACCAACCGCCGGGTCTGGGAGCACGACGAGGCCTTCAAGGAGCGGCTGCGGGCGATGCGCTGCATGGCCATCGACATGGAAACCGCTACGATCTTCGCCGCCGGCTTCGCCAACCACATTCCCAGTGGCGCCCTGCTGCTGGTTTCAGACCAGCCGATGATCCCGGACGGGGTGAAAACCGAGGCGTCCGACGCCAAGGTCAGCTCGCAGTTCGTGGAAAACCATATCCAGATCGGTATCGAGGCGCTTAAGCTTATCCGGCGCAACGGCAAGTCGGTCCGCCACCTGCGCTTCGACGAATGATGATGATGGCCTGGCGCGGTGCGCCGGCCCTGGGAGTAGGTGATGGACGTTGCCGCGCAAGTGGTGGAATTCTGGAAAAACGCGGGCCCTGAAAAGTGGTTCGCCCGCGATGATGCGTTCGACGCGCAGTTTCGTACGCTGTTCGCGGACGAACACCATGCCGCCGCATCGCGCGCGCGCGAGCACTGGCTGGGCAGCGCCGAGGGTGCGCTGGCGCTGATGCTGCTGCTGGACCAGTTCCCGCGCAACTGTTTCCGCGGCACGGCCCATTCCTATGCCACCGATGGCCTGGCACGGCACTACGCCATGCGCGCGATCGAAGAAGGGCTGGACCTGCAGCTGGTTCCCAAGCTGCGCGCTTTCATCTACCTGCCGTTCGAGCACTCCGAAGATCCGCTGGACCAGGACCGTTCGGTGGCGATGTTCGACGTGCTGGGCGACAAGGAATACCTGCAGTACGCCGAACTGCACCGCGACATCATCCGCCGCTTCGGCCGGTTCCCGCATCGCAATGCGGTGCTTGGCCGCATGCCTTCGCCGGAAGAACTGGATTACCTGGCCGAAGGCGGTTTTGCCGGGTAAGAAACAAAAAACGCCGGCTTTCGCCGGCGTTTTTGTGGGTTTCAACTGCAGCCGATCAGTACTTCGGCACGCCGTTGTCCACTTCGTCCGACCAGGCATCGATGCCGCCGGTGACGTTGAACACCTTGCTGAAGCCAAGCGCACGGAACTGCTCTGCGGCCTGCGCGCTGCGGCCACCGTGGTGGCACAGGAAGGCCAGGGCGGTGTCCTTCGGCAGGGCTTCCAGCTCGGCGCGGCCATTGCCATCGAAGCTCTTGAACGGCACGCCGACGGCGGCGATGGCACGTTCTTCGGCCGGGCGCACGTCCACCAGCATCACGTTGCCGGCACGCACCAGGTCGTCGGCATCGCGCACGCTGATTTCCTGCACCGGCTTGGGCGCGTTCGGGTTGTCGATCGCCAGGCCCTTGCCCCGGATGTCGTCAACCCAGTCGATGGTGATGCCATCGGCGCGACGGGCGCTGGCCAGGTCGAACTGCACGCGCAGGCCGTTGGACTCGGCGGCGATCGCGCCTTCGTCGTACGGGGCCAGCTGGAAGTTCGGCTGGAAGCGGGCATCGATGCCCAGCTGCAGCGACGCACCCGGCGAATCGGCCAGCGCGCCCTTCAGCATTTCCACCGCGGCCGGGGTGACGGTGATGCGCGGCGGGGTGCGGTCCGGTGCGGCCAGGCCCAGCACGGTGCTCAGCTCACCGCTGGCGGCCATCTGCAGCACGATGTCGCTGCCGCCGACCAGTTCGCCGTCGATGTACAGCTGCGGGATGGTCGGCCAGTCGCCATAGGCCTTGATGCCTTCGCGGATCTCCGCGTCGGCCAGCACGTTGACGTGGGCGAACTCCACGCCCAGGTCCTGCAGGGCACCCACGGCCTTGGCCGAGAAACCGCACTGCGGCATCGAAGGCTGGCCCTTCATGAACAGCACGACGCGGTCGTCGTTGAGGATGGTTTCGATGCGCGAACGCAGGGCGGGATCGAGGGACATGGCAGTCATGGGTCCGAAAAATTCGAATCATCAATTCTACCCCCCATGGCATCATGGGGAATGACCAGCGCAGGAACATTGCATCGCATCCCGACCCGGCCCTGGCGCTGGGTACCCTGGCTGGTGCTGTCGCAGCTGGCTGTGATCCTGACCTGGGTGCTGGCAGGCTGGCACTGGGGCCTGGCCATGATGGTGGCAAGCCACGCGTTGTTCATGGTGCCGGTGTTCCTGCCCAACAGCCGCTTCTACGCGCCGGTGCTGAGCCGGTTGCCCGATGCCGGCGACAGCGTCTGGCTGACCATCGACGACGGCCCCAGTGAGCAGACCCCTGCGGTGCTGGATCTGCTGGACCGACACCAGGCAAGGGCGACCTTTTTCCTGGTCGGCGAGCGCGCATTGGCGCATCCGGCGCTGGTGGAGGAGATCCTGCGTCGCGGACACGACCTCGGCAACCACAGCCACAGCCACCCGCAGGCGCGCTTCTGGCGGCTGGGTCCGGGCACGATGGCGGCGGAGATCGAGGGTTGCCAGCAGGCGCTGCAGACGGTCAGCGGGCGACCCGTGCGCTGGTACCGCTCGGTGGTGGGCATGACCAACCCGTTCGTGGCACCGGTACTGCGCAAGCTGGGCCTGGTGCGCGTGGGCTGGAGCGCCCGCGGCTACGACGGCGTCGGCTGCACACCGGACGGCGTGCTGGCGCGTCTGCTGCCCGACCTGCGCCCGGGCGCGATCGTACTGCTGCATGAAGGTGCCGCCCACGGCCACAACCTGGCCATCATCGAACGCGTGCTGCAGGCGCTGGACGAGCGCGGCCTGAAAGCCGAACTGCCGGCCGGCTGACCGGCAGCGCCGGGCCACGCCCGGCGAGCGCCAGGCGCAGCAAGAGCGAAGCGACCCGCGTTTGCTCTTCGCTTTTTTCTTGACTTCCGTGGTGGACGCACCCGTAAACCGTCCGTGGCCGGGTGGGTGGGCTGCACAGGGGCGTGAGCCGCATGGATGCGGCGACCGAGCTTACATGGACGTACTTGCAGCGCCCCCTGTGCAGTCCACCCACCCGGCCATCTCACGATCACCCTGGCCGCCCACCACGAGGGGCTCAGCCGTTGCCCGCAGTTCCCGGACGCTCGGCCACCAGCAGCCAGCTGTTGAACGGCGTGCGCCCATGCAGGGGACGCAACGGAGCCACCTGCAGCCCAGCCTCGGCCAGCGTGGCCTGCAACCGCTGCGGATCCGGGTAATGACGCGGTCGCGTGCCCATCCAGCCGACCAGCCACGCCAGGCGATCAGCCACCCGCGTGGTGCGGTCGCGGCGGTCGCCGGTCGCCAGCGGCGTACGCAGCAGCAGGCGGCCACCGGGCGCGACCCGCAAGCTCACCGCGCGCAGCAGTTCCAGTTGTGGCGCCTCATCCAGGTACTGCAGCACATCCAGCAGCAACACATGCCCTGCATGCGCCGGCAAGGGCGCCTGCACATCCAGACAGTCGAAACGTGTGTCGGCCAGGCCGGTGCCGGCGCGCTGCGCACGCGCGATCTTGTCGCTGTCCACGTCGATCCCGAGGTACGCCTGCTGGCGGCCGCGCTGGCGCAGCACGTGCGCGAACAGGCCCAGACCACAGCCGAGGTCGAGCACCGGCTGGCCGTTGTCGGGAAGGTGCTGCAGCACGCCGTCATACAGTGGGTCGCTGCCCAGCTTGCCGCGGGTGTAGTAGTAATCGCGGCGGCTGCCCCAGGCCTGCATCGGCCGGAAAGATTCGGCGATCAGCCGCGCCTGTCCGGCATCCAGCGGCGAACAGGGCAGGGGCGTGCCGTTCCGTGGCGTGCCGTCCATCGTGTCAGTCCGTTCTGCGCAGCAGGTGCGCGGCCACCGGCAGCGCACGCGCGCTCCACAGCGCATACATCCGTGCGGACGGGTGCAGGCCATCCTCGGCGATCATCGCCGGGTCAGCGCCGTTGTCGCGGCTGATATCGGTGATGTCGACGAAGGCCACGCCCTGCTGGGTGCTGATCACCTCAGCGGCAGCATTGAACTCGTCGGTTTCGATCTCGATGCCGGTCAGATGCCGCCCGCTCTGGATGCCGAACGGGGTCGCGCCCCAATCGGGGAACGACAGCACCAGCACGTGGTCGGCGCGGCCACCGGCAAAGCCGATCGCGCGCTGCAGCAGGGCCTGGAACTGCCCCTGGTACTCGTCCAGCGGGCGCCCGCGGTACTGGTTGTTGACGCCGATCAACAGGCTGACGAAGTCGAACGGCCCTTGCGGCGCCACTTCGTCGATGCCGGCGTCGAGCTCGTCGGTGGTCCAACCGGTGGTGGCGATGGTCTGCGGGTCGGTCAGATCGATGCCCTGCGCACGCAGGGCGGCGGCGAGCTGATGCGGCCAGCGGCCTTCGACCGCGACCGCCTCACCGATGGTGTAGGAATCGCCCAGGGCCAGATACGACAAGCCCATCGCTCAAGCCACCGACCGGCGGGGCTTCAGCGGCACCA
>NZ_QAIJ01000102.1:13779-14035 GCF_003060985.1 Stenotrophomonas sp. HMWF023 | reverse complement strand
CGGCGGGCGAGGGCGCGGTCGATACGGGCGAACACGTCGCGCATCACCGACGCCTCCGGCAGCAGGGTCACGCGGAAGTGGTGGCGGTAAGGCACGTTGAAGCTCGAGCCCGGCACCACCAGCACGCCGTCGTTGTTCATCAGGTCCAGCGCGAAATTGTGGTCGTCGAAGCCCTTGGCGGCGGCACCGACCACGGCCGGGAACGCGTACAGCGCACCGGCGGGGGCGACCAGCGACAGATGCTCGCTGGCCTCGC
>NZ_QAIJ01000102.1:0-13769 GCF_003060985.1 Stenotrophomonas sp. HMWF023 | reverse complement strand
CGGCCACCCGGTGCGCACAGCTCGGAAATGGTGTCCGGGCCGTTCACCGCGGCGTCGATGGCGTACTGGCCCGGCACGTTGGCGCACAGGCGCAGTGCGCCCAGCAGGTCCAGCGCGGCGCGGAAGTCGCCCAGGCGGGCGTCGTCGCCGCTGAGGTGGGCCCAGCCCACGCGCCAGCCGCAGGCACGGTGCACCTTGCTCAGGCCGCTGAAGGTCAGGCAGGGATGGTCACCGGCCAGCGGTGCGACCGGCTGGAACACCGCGTCGTCGTACAGGATCTGGTCGTAGATCTCATCGACCAGCAGCAGCAGGTTGTGCCGGCGCGCAATCTCGACCACGCGCTCCAGCAGCTCGCGCGGGTAGCTGGCGCCGCTGGGGTTGTTCGGATTGATCAGCACAATGGCGCGGGTGCGCGAGGACACCAGCGTCTCGATCTCGCTCGGGTCCGGCTGGAAGCCATTCTCGGCGGCGCAGCGGTAATACACCGGGCGGCCGTCGTTGAGGATGGTCGAAGCCGACCACAGCGGGTAGTCCGGCGAGGGCACCAGCACTTCGTCGCCCGGGTTGAGCAGCGCACGCAGCGACAGGTCGATCAGCTCGCTGACGCCGTTGCCGACGAACACACGATCCGGGTGGGCATCCGGCGCGCCACGGCGGGCGTAGGCGGCGGCGATGGCTTCGCGGGCGACCGGCAGGCCCTGCTGGTGGGTGTAGGGATCGGTGCGGCCCATGTCATCGGCGATGGCGCGCTGCAGGTGTTCCGGTGCACGGAAGCCGAAAGCGCCGGGATTGCCGATGTTGAGCTTGATCAGCTTGTGGCCCTGCGCCTCCAGCTCCCGGGCTCGCCGCGCCAGTTCTCCGCGGATTTCGTAGCGCACTTC
This sequence comes from Stenotrophomonas sp. HMWF023, assembly GCF_003060985.1. NCBI lineage: Bacteria > Pseudomonadati > Pseudomonadota > Gammaproteobacteria > Lysobacterales > Lysobacteraceae > Stenotrophomonas > Stenotrophomonas sp. HMWF023. The sequence goes on along the minus strand of NZ_QAIJ01000102.1, from coordinate 12,888 downwards.
GGAAAGGCGCTCGCGGATGACCAGGGGTTTGGGCGAGGGAGTGGACATGGGCGGTGGGCCGCAAAAGGCATGGGGGTTCCATGGTAGCGGAATTGCTGCAGCGCATGGCAAGGGCTGCAGGGCCCGCCAACATTGGGCTGGGCGGCATCGCACAGGTAGAATGGCGGCGATGACCCAGACCCCCGATTTCACCGCCCTGCAGACCATCGGCTGGCCCTGGCCGGGCCCGCCGGAGCATGCCGACTGGCAGGCCGCGATGGCCGCACACCCGCAGGCCCGACCGGCGCGGGTGATCGAACAGCACCGCACCCACTATGTGGTGGCCGATGGCCCGGACGCGTCGATCAAGGCCGAATCCTTGCCGGAGTGGCAGCGCCCACGCTTCCCCAGCCACGAACGGCCGGCGGTTGGCGACTGGGTGCTGCTGGACGGCATCCGCATCGTCGCTCTGTTGCCGCGACGTACCGCCATCAAGCGCGGCGCCGCCGGTGAGCACTACCACCAGCAGGTGATCGCGGCCAACATCGATACCGTCTTCATCGTCTGTGGGCTGGATGCGGACTTCAATCCGCGCCGTATTGAACGCTACCTGCTGCTGGTGGGCGGTGGTGGTGCCGAACCGGTGGTGGTGCTGACCAAGGCCGACCAGACCGAATACAGCGAAGATGCGTTGGCGGTGCTGGAGGAACTGGAACTGCAGGGCATCGCCCTGCACGCCATCAACGGCCTGGATGCGGACAGTGTTGCAGTGCTGGAGCCGTGGCTGGGCCCCGGCCGCACGGTGGTGCTGGTGGGTTCTTCCGGTGCGGGCAAGTCGACGTTGACCAACACGCTGCTGGGCGAGCAGCGGATGAAAACCAACTCGGTGCGCGCCAACGATTCGCGCGGCCGCCATACCACCACCCACCGCGCGCTGATGCCGCTGCCGATGGGCGCCTGCCTGATCGATACGCCGGGCATGCGCGAACTGAAGCCGACTGGCGAAGAAACGCTGGCCGAAGGTGGTTTCGCCGATATCGAAGCGCTGGCCGCGCAGTGCCGCTTCAACGACTGCATGCATCAGCAGGAACCGGGCTGTGCGGTACGCGCGGCGATCGATGCCGGCGAGATTGAAGAGAGCCGGCTGCAGAACTACTTCAAGTTGAAGGAAGAAGTGGCCGCCGCTGCCGCGAAGTTGGCCGTGCGCCAGGCCGAGACCGCGCAGGAACGTGGCGGCAGGAAGGGCAAGGGCCAGCAGTTCCGCCCCGCGGGCAAACCGCGCAGGCGCTGACCCGGCGGTACCGGGAACGCGCTTCTGGTAGGTGCCAATCTTGGTTGGCACTGTCAGGGCGGGGGGCAGCCCAGTAGATCTACGCCATGCATGGATGCTTTCCGCGCATGCATATCTGTGCCAACCAAAGTTGGCACCTACCAAAGCAAGGGCAGGGCGCTATAGTCCGCCCATGGAACCGACCGCGACGCTTGACCGTGACGTGGCCCACCATGCAGCGCTCGATGCGCGCCTGGTCGAGGCCGTAGGAGGCATCCGCCTGCTGGGCCTGACCAGTTGGCCGGCAACCCTGCAAGCACCCTTCCTGGACAGCGTGGCACGCGGCCAGCCGAAGCTGCCGGTGATCGACTACCCGAAGCTGGACTTCAGCGACGAGCGTCGCGCGCTGGCGGCGCTTGCTGCCGAGTGTGATGAAAGCCATCCGCTGGGCCATTACGTGCGGCAGTCCGCGCAGAGTTGGGATCTGGCCGCGCAGCTGCTGGAAGGCCTCGGTACCGCGGCCGTGGATGCCTGTTCGGTGCAGTTGTTCGGTTCACCCGAGCAACCATTGCCGGGCAACGGACCGAGCACGCGCGATGCAGCACGCCACTTCATCCAGATTGCTGCCGAACTGGATCACGAACTGCTGGCACCGGAAGAACAGGTGCCGATCTCGGCGATCGCGTTGCAGCTGCAGCTGCAGAATGACCTCGATGCATTCTTCGAATCGCGCATCATCCAGGTGCAGCTGGACCCGGATCTGGTCTCCAAGGCGGCGGCCGGAGCCACCCGCATCCGCCTGCGTACCAGCGCGCGTTTCAGCGCCTACGACCGCGCGCAGCTGTTCCACCACGAAGCGCTGGTACATTCGCTGACAGCGTTGAATGGTCGCGCGCAGCCGGTGCTGCCGAGCCTGGCGCTGTCCTCGCCACGGGTGACGGCCACCCAGGAAGGACTGGCGACATTCGCCGAACAGATCACCGGCAGCATCGACATCGAGCGACTGAAACGCATCAGCCTGCGTACCGAGGCGATCGCGATGGCGCGCGAAGGTGCGGACTTCATCGAGGTGTTCCGCTACTTCTGCGATGCCGGGCAGAACCCGGAAGAGAGCTTCGCCTCGGCGCAGCGGGTATTCCGCGGCGTGCCGCCGACTGGTGGCCTGGCCTTCACCAAGGACACGGTGTACCTGCGCGGTCTGGTGTCGGTGCACACGTTCTTCCGCCACATGCTGGCCGAGGATCGCCTGCAGGTCTGCCGCTGGTTGTTTGCCGGCAAGATGAGCCTGACTGATGCGATCGCGTTCGCGCCGCTGTTCGAATCGGGTGTGCTGAAGCCACCGCGCTGGCTGCCGCACTGGATGAGCCGGGCGAACGGCTTGGCCGGCATGCTGGCGTTCTCGCTGTTCGCCAACCGCATCCGGATGGACCAGCTGGCGCCGGAATGAAATGCGTTGGCGGCTTATGGCGTCTTGATTGATATCGGGGAGAGCGGGGGGCTTGCGCTGGCCAGGACACGCCGCAAGTACGTCCCTGTAGGCTCGGCCACGGCATCCATGCCGTGGACGGTCCTGGCCAGCGCAAGCCCCCCGCTCCAGACAATTTCCTGCGAGACGGCCAGCAATCCACCAGAGGGATTACGCTTGAAGAGCTTGAAAAGCAAAGAGCCGGGCACTGCCCGGCTCTTTGCTTTTGCTCTTGCTTTCCATTGCCTCCGCGCCGGCGCGGGGAACTGTCCAGCGCGGGTAGGCAGGCCCATGCAGGACCGTTGGCGCCATGGATGGCGCCATCGAGCCCCCATGGATGGGTTTACGGCGTGTCCTGCATGGGCCTGCCTACCCACGCCATGCAGGAACAATCAACGCGCCGCAGCGCCCGCTTTTCGACTTAGAACTCCGCCGCCACCGTCATGAACACCTGCCGCGGCGCACTCGCATGGATCGCATACCGCGTGCCCTTCGGATCGGTCGGTGCGAACGAACTCAGCTGGCCCGCATAGCGCTTGTTGGTCAGGTTGGTCGCGTTCAACGACACCCGCACGTTGCGCAGGCCCAGGCCGGGGCCGAAGTCGTAACCGGCACCCGCATCGAAGGTGGTCACGCCCGGCACCGACTGGTCGTTGGTGTAGGTGTAGTAGCGCTTGCCGGTGTACTTGGCGCGCAGGCTGGCGAAGAAGCCATCGCGGTTCCAGCTGATCTCGCTGGACGCCATGCGCTGCGGCGTATCCACGGTGATCTTGCCGGCCACCGGTACGATCGCACCGCCCGAGGTGTAGTCATCCTCGTAGGTGGTCTTGTTCCAGGACAGCGCGTTGTACCACTGCAGGCCATCGACCGGCTTGAGGATGAAGGTCAGCTCTGCACCGTGGCTCTTCACCGAACCGACGTTGATGAAGCGCGTCACGCACTCCGGACGCGTGCCGACTTCGATGCTCGAGCACGGGTTCAGCGACAGCAGGCGGTTGTCGAACTTCACGTTGTAGGCGGCGATCGAGGCCTGGTATTTCTCGCCGAAGGTACGGAAACCCGCTTCCAGGCTCTTGGACTTCTCCGGCTCCAGGCCGGCGCTGGCCGCGAACGATTCCGGTGACACCTGCAGCGGGCCACCGCTGCCGCCGCCGACGAAGGCAGCGATGTTCTCGGCATACGAGGCGAATACCTCGTTGTTGGCGTTGAGCTTGAAGCCCACGCCCAGCTGCGGCAGCACCGATTCCTTGGCGGTCAGCGTGCCCGAGGCAATGCTGGTTTCCACGCCCGGCTGGGCCTTTGCGGTCATGCGCGTGTTGGGGCTCTTGATGCCCACGTCCACGGTCAGGCGCTGGTCGAGGAAGCGCATCCGGTCCTGCACGTAGAACTGGCGGGTGCGGATGTCGAAGTCCTGGTTGAACAGGCGGCGGTCCGGGTTCTGCAGGTACAGGTCGTCCAGGAACGGACCGCTGATGTAGTAGAAATTGCGCGAGACGTTATGGTCGTTCTGTTCGTACCAGACGCCGGCTTCCAGCTCATGGATGCCGACCGTCCACGACAGCGCGGCGGTAACGCCGTCGCGGTTGATGGTGTAGTTGGTGCTGCGGATCGAGATCGGCAGCATCTTGTCGGTGCCCGGGTAGGACGGCTGGCCCGGCGCCCACCAGTGGCCCTGGCCACGGTTCTCATGGTGGTAGCCCAGCAGCTTCAGGCGGCCCTGCTCACCCAGGCGAATGTCGGCGTCGATCGAGTACAGGTTGTCATCGCGCAGCGCACGGCTCTGATAGTACGCATCGTCGATGCTGTTGACGCCGCCGCTGAACGCACAGCCCGCCTTGTTGTAGGTGCCCGGTGCGCAGTACGCAGCTGCGACCGCGCGATTCCAGTCCGGTGCGTAGATGTTCCAGTCATAACCCAGGCCGCGCGCCAGCATGTCCTTGGACAGGTAGGCATAGTTGGCCTGGCTGGCACGCGAGGTGGCGACGAAGGCGCCGAAGCGGTTGTCGCCCACGTTCCACACCGCCTTGGCGTTGAACTGGCGGGTGGTCTGGTTCTGATACGGCGCGGCCCACATGTCCTGGTCCTGGTGCACGCCGGAGACATAGGCCGAGAAGCCGTTGATGTCGCCGGTGTCCACGCGCAGGTAGCCGCGGCGCTGGTTGTCATCACCCGCGGTGATGCTGGCGCGGCCGCCGAACTCGGTGGACGGATCCATCGAGAAGTACTGGATGGTGCCGCCCAGATTGCTGGTCGAGGCCACGCCCAGCGAACCGATGCCCTGTGACAGCTCGGCGCCGGCCAGGTTCTCGGCGATCAATGCACGGGCGATGCTCAGGCCGTTGTAGTTGCCGTAGCTGTTGTCGCCCAGCGGAATGCCGTCCAGCGTGTAGCCCAGGCGGCTCTTGTCGAAGCCGCGCAGGCTGATGGTCTGCGATTCTTCATTCGCACCGAACGCATCGTTGGACTGCACCGACACGCCGGGCAGGCGGTCGAGGATCTTCTGGCCGCTGGTACCCGGCGGCAGCACCTGCTTGTCGACGGTGGTGATGCGCTGCACCTGGCGGGTCTCGCCCTGGCCGATGACCGAGACGGTATCCAGCGTCTGCGCGCTCAGCGCGGTATCGGCGGTGGCGTCGGTGGCTTCAGCGGCGTGGGCGCTGGCGGCGGAAAGCGCGATCGCCACGGCGATCGTCAGGTATCGGGTCTGCATGATGGTCCATTGCATGGGGGGCGGTCACCGGCCCGGGGGCGCGGTGCATGGCCACTATGCGAACGGAACATGAAACCTTGTTTACGAAAAACCAACGAATGGCGACGTGGGGAAGCCGCGCAGGGCGTGAATCTACCGGGGGAGGGGAGTAGACCCACGCCCTGCGTGGAAAGGGCTAGCCCATGTACAGGCCACCGTTGACCGGATAGTCGGCACCGGTCACGTAGGAGGCTTCATCCGAGGCCAGCCAGGCACACAGGCCGGCGACTTCTTCCGGGCGACCCAGGCGCCGCACCGGCACCGACGCGGCCAGTCGATCCAGCACGTCCGGCGGGAAGCTGCTGATCGCCTGGCTGGCGATGTACCCCGGCGACAGGGTATTCACGGTGACCCCGCGCGAGGCGACTTCAGCTGCCAGCGCACGGCTGAAACCGTGCATCGCGGCTTTTGCCGTGGCGTAGTTCACCTGGCCGATCTGGCCCTTGTGGGCGCTGACCGAACCGATGTTGATGATGCGGCCCCAGCCACGCGTGGCCATGCCATCGACCACCTGCTTGGTCAGGTTGAACAGCGAGTTGAGGTTGGAGGCGATCACTGCATTCCAGTCCTCCACCGTCATCTGCCGGAACAGCAGGTCGCGGCTTCCGCCGGAGTTGTTGACCAGCACGTCCACCTCGCCGACTTCGGCACGCACCTTGGCGAAGGCCGCCGTGGTCGACGCCCAATCGGTCGCGTTGCCTTCGGAGGCGATGAAATCAAAGCCCTGTTCGCGCTGCTCGCGCAGCCAGTTGGCCTTGCGCGGCGAGTTGGGTGCGCAGCCGGCGACCACAGTGTGGCCGGAACGGGCCAGGCTCTGGCAGATGGCAGTGCCGACACTGCCCATCCCGCTGGTGACGTAGGCGATGCGAAGAGTCATTGCAGAACGCTCCTTGGTAAGGGAATCAGGTCGTGAAGGGATAGAGACCGAACAACAGGCCGCCGATCATCAGCAACAACGAAATGGCGATCGCCCACTTCAGGGTGAACTTCTGGTGGTCGGCGAATTCGACCTTGGCCAGCCCCACCAGCAGATAGGTGGACGGCACCAACGGGCTGAGCAGGTGCACCGGTTGCCCGGCCAGCGAGGCGCGGGCCATTTCCACCGGCGTGATGCCGTAGTTGCCGGCCGCTTCGGACAGGATCGGCAGCACGCCGAAGTAGAACGCGTCGTTGGACATGAAGAAGGTGAACGGCATCGACGCTACAGCGGTGATCACCGCCAGGTACGGGCCCCAGCTGTCGGGGATGATGGCCAGGAAGCTGTGCGACATCGCTTCGACCATGCCGGTGTTGTTGAGGATGCCGGTGAAGATGCCCGCGGCGAAGATCAGCGCCACCACCGACAGCACGCTGCCGGCATGGCTGACCACACGGCGGCGCTGTTCGGCCAGGTTCGGGTAGTTGATCACCAGCGCGATGGCGAAGCCGATCATGAACAGCACCGGCATCGGCAGCACACCGATGATGAGTGCGCTCATCAGGGCCACGGTCAGCGCCAGGTTGACCCACAGCAGCCTGGGGCGCTTGGTGTCTTCGGCATCTTCCACGGTCGGCAGCGTGTTGCCGTCGTCGGACACGCTGTTGTCCATCCAGCTGCCACCCTTGGGCAGGGTCACCACGCCAAGACGACGGCGCTCCTTCAGGCCCAGGTACCAGGCCAGCAGCAGCACGCCAGCGCAGGCGATCACCATCGACGGAATCAGCGGCACGAACACATCGGCTGGGTCCACATGCAGTGCGGTGGCCGCGCGCGCGGTCGGGCCGCCCCACGGCGTCAGGTTCATCACACCACCGGCGAGGATGGTCACGCAGGTCATGTTCAGTGCGTTCATGCCCAACCGCTGGTACAGCGGCAGCATCGCCGAGACGGTGATCATGTAGGTGGTCGAACCATCGCCGTCGAGCGAGATCAGCATCGCCAGTACGGCGGTACCGAACACGATCTTCATCGGGTCGCCCTTGACGAAACGCAGGATGATCCGCACCAGCGGATCGAACAGGCCCGCATCGATCATCACGCCGAAGTAGAGGATGGCGAACATCAGCATCACGCCGGTCGGCGCGATCTTCTTGATGCCTTCCAGCATCATTTCGTCGATGCCGGCGGCGAAGCCACCGATCAGGGCGAAGATGATGGGAATGGTGATCAGGGCAACGAGTGGCGACAGTCGTTTGCTCATGATCAAGTACATGAACGTAATGACCATGCCAAAGCCGAGGATGCTCAGCATCATCTGCGGACTCCTAGAGGAAACAGGACGTGGGACGTGGAAGGGGCCCGGGAGCGTGCGCGCCCGGGAAGAACGCGTTTAGAAGTCGAACTGCAGGCGGCCGGTGACCGCGCGCGTGCGGTCCACCGTGGTGCCGGCCAGGCGATCGTGGTTGCGGCTTTCGATCACGTTGAGCATGAAGCGCAGGTTGTCGCGCAGGTACCAGTTGCCGCCCAGCGTCCAGCCTTCGGTACTGCCACGGCGCAGGTCGGGTTGGCCATCGAGGTGCTGTGCGCCCCACATCTGGTCGTAGCGCAGGGCCACCTCGAAGGCACCGGCCTTGTGGCGGATGTTCTTGACCCGGGCGAAGCGGCCGGTCTTGCGGTCGTAGGCGCGGCTCTCGCCAGTGACGAACCAGCTGAGCATGCCGTAGGCGGCCATCACATCACCGCGCTGGGCACCATCATCGAAGGTGGCGCCGCTGAACTCACCCTGCCATGACAGCGGGCCGCGCACCTGCGCATATTCCAGCGACCACTTGTTGACGTCGGTATCGCGGCCGGCGGAGAAGTCGACCAGGGTCAGGCGGCTCTCGTCGGACAGATGGCCGGCCGGACGCGGGCGGATCTTCAGGCCCGGCGTGCCGTTGCCACCCGGGTTGTCGTAGGCCTCGCGGGCCAGCGACAGGCCCAAGTGCAGCACGTCGCCCTCACTGGGGGCCGGTGCCCAGGTGACGCGGCCACCGGCGGCGCGGCCCTTCACCTGCCAGGCATCGATGCTTTCCAGGCTGTACACGCTGGCGGCCCAGGTGAAATCGCCTGGATTGGCCTGCCAGGACGCGCCCAACCGGTACAGCGGCGCCAGCGTGGTGCCGGCGTTGCCGCGCTCCAGGAAGCTGCCGTAGTTGGAGCCGGTGCGGTCGTCCAGCGAGAAATACTGCTTGAACTGGCCCACGGTGAGCCGGCCGGCATCGCCGAAGCTGCGGCTCAGGTAGACGTCTTTGGCCTCGACGCGGTCGCCGGAGAAATCGGCTTCCAGCTTGTAGTCGACCACGAAGAACTTGCCGGAAACGTCAACCCAGGCGCGACGGATCTCGGTGTCATCCTTGTTCGGCGTACCCCGGTTGTCGTTGTCGAAGGTGGCGAAGTCCAGGTGCAGGCGGCCGCCGACCGTGGCGGTCACCGGACGCTCGTCCTCTGCGAAGGCCGGCGCGGCCAGCGCAGCCAGGGCCATCATGGCGGCAGGACGCCGCCAGGCAATGCTCAATTCCACAAACCCTCCCAGGTGCACGCCAGGCGCGCGGCAATCGTGGGCACCGGACGGTGCGCGGCCGCAGTCTGTGTCGCGCAAGCTGTCATCGTCCTGTCAGCGGTTTGTGCGGTGCAGCGTAAAAGGCCGCCGCTGCGCTCGCCGGGCATGGCCCGGCGCTACCCCACGACGATGCACCCGGTGGCGCCGCCACGCCCGGCGGAACCGGTCAGCATCGGTAGCGCCGGGCCATGCCCGGCGAGCGCAGCGGCGCCATGCGGTAGCATTCGTTTCCCCCCTCACGCCCCCGCCCATGCGCCTGCTGCTGGTCGAAGACAACCCGGACCTGGCCGATGCGATCATCCGTCGCATGCGCCGCAGTGGTCACGCGGTGGACTGGCAGGCCGATGGCCTGGCCGCCGCCAGCGTGCTGCGTTACCAGAGTTTCGATCTGGTGGTGCTGGATATCGGCCTGCCCAAGCTGGATGGGCTGCGCGTGCTGGCCGGCATGCGCGAGCGCGGTGACAGCACCCCGGTGCTGATGCTGACCGCACGCGACGGTATCGAAGATCGCGTGCAGGCGCTGGATGTCGGTGCTGACGACTATCTGGGCAAGCCGTTCGATTTCCGCGAGTTCGAAGCGCGCTGCCGGGTGCTGCTGCGACGTGCGCGCGGGCAGGCCAGTGAAGTGGTGCAGATCGGTGGCTTCCAGTTCGACAACGCCGCACACCGGGTGAGCCTGGATGGCGAGCCGATCGAGCTGCCCAACCGCGAATACCGCTTGCTGGAGATCCTGGTCGGGCGCTTGGGCCAGGTCGTGGGCAAGGATGAGATCGGCAATGGCCTGTTCGGCTTCGATGACGAAGCGGGGCCGAACGCCATCGAGCTGTATATCGGTCGCCTGCGCAGGAAGCTGGCAGGCGCGCCGCTGCGCATCACCACGGTACGTGGCGTCGGCTATCTGCTTGAAGCCAGCGACAGCCAAGCCGACGCCGATGGCTGACGCGCGCAGCGCAAGCGCCGCCCCCGGGTCGCTGCGGCGCACCCTGCTGCTGTACCTGGGCGCGTTGCTGGCGGTATTCGCAGTGGCGCTGCTGTTCGCTGCACGCGACTACGGCCAACGCGCGGCCAACCGCTCCTACGACCATCTGCTGGTGTCCTCTGCGCTGTCGATCGCCGATTCGGTGGCCTTGGTGGACGGCCAGTGGCAGGTGGACCTTCCCTATGCGGCGCTGGATCTGCTGGCGATGGCGCCGGAAGATCGCGTGTTCTACCGGGTCGCCGACAGCCGTGGCAACCTGATCACCGGCTACGGCGACCTGCCAGCGTCGCCGCGTCGGCCGGGCTCACAACCGCAGTTGTTCGATGCAGCTTACAGCGGCGAGACCGTGCGTTTCGTTGTGGTCGGACGCAGCTTTGCCGCTGCCTCCGCGCAGGGCGAGGTGCAGGTGCAGGTGGGGCAGACCCGGCGTGCGCGCGAAGCGGTGGCGCAGGAACTGGTCAACCGCGCGCTGCTGGCGATCGGTGTGTTGTCGGGGTTGCTGCTGGCACTGGTGGCCTTCGGCGTGCATCGCGCGTTCCGGCCGCTGGTGCGGGTCGAGCGCGAACTGTCACGCCGCGAGCCGTCCGACCTGAAACCGCTGGATGCGCGCGTGCCACGTGAGATGGACCAGATGGTGGCAGCGCTGAACCGCTTCATGGAACGTCTGTCCAGCAGCAATGAAACCCTGCGCGCGTTCATGGCCGAGGCGGCACACCAGATGCGCACGCCGCTGGCCGCGCTGCGTGCGCAGGCGCAGCTGGCGCTGGATGACGACGACCCGCAGGACATGCGGCGCAGCCTGCTGGCGATCGAGCGCAACGCCACCCACATGAGTCGCCTGCTCAACCAGCTGCTCAGCGATGCCAGCGTGATCCATCGATCACATCTACAGCGCTTCGCCACCGTGGACCTGGCCGAGACCGTGCACCAGGCGCTGCACGAAGCGCTGCCGCAGGCCGGGCCCGCCCCGCGCGTGCAGCTGGCGATGACGGCCGAGCCGGTGCAGGTGCACGGCGACGCGCTGCTGCTGCGCGAGGCCATCAAGAATCTGGTCGACAACGCGCTGAAGTACGGCGGCGATGGTCCCTTGCAGATCGCGCTGACCGCTGAGGGCGAACAGGCCGTGCTGACCATCGCCGACCACGGTACGGGTATCGCCGCGGTGGATGCCGAACGCGTGTTCGAGCGTTTCGCACGGGGCGAGGGCGCGCCCTCCGGCGGTGCCGGCCTCGGCCTGGCCATCGTCAAGCGGGTGGTCGACAGCCATGGTGGCCAGATCGATCTCAGCAATCGACCGCAGGGCGGCCTGGTCGCCACCATCCGCCTGCCCCGGAGCAGCACATGATCCGCCTGTTCGCCGCTGTAGTTGTCCTGTTGCTGGCCGTGCCGGCCCTCGCTGCGCCGGGCGATGTACGCCGCTTCCCCGCACAGGGCACCGCCACTGCACAGCTGCGCATCCACGGCACCACCGATATCGAGGTGTTCGCTGAGGTCATCGCCGACTACCAGCGGCTGCATCCGGGCAGCGAGGTGGTATACGAAGACATCATCACCCAGGACCTGTACGCGCGTTACCTGCATGACCATGCCGGACCTGCGTCGCCGGATCTGCTGATCTCCAGCGGCATGGACCTGCAGACCAAGCTGGTCAACGACGGCCACGCGCTGCAGCACCGCTCGGTACAGACCCAAGCGCTGCCGGCGTGGGCGCAGTGGCGTGGCGAGGCGTTCGGCATCAGTTACGAGCCGGTGGTGATGGTCTACAACACCCGCAGGCTGCCGGCCGCGAAAGTGCCGCACACGCGTCGACAACTGCTGGACCTGCTGCGCGCGGCAGGGTCGCCGTTGCGCGGCAAGGTCGGCACCTACGATATCGAACGCAGCAGCGTGGGTTACCTGCTGGCGACCCAGGATGCCCAGCGCGGCAGCATCGCCGGGGCCCTGCTTGGTGCGCTGGGGGACAACGCGGTGGTGCGCGAGGAACGCACCGGCGTGCTGCTGGACCAGGTAGCCAGCGGCCAGTTGTCGTTGGTCTACAACGTGCTGGGCTCGTATGCGCAGGCGCGGATCGATGCGGGCGCACCGCTGGCCATCGTCGAGCCGGAGGACTACACGCTGGTGGTGCTGCGTACCGCGGTGATTCCGCGCACCGCAGCGCACCCGCAGGAAGCGCGGCGCTTCCTCGACTACCTGCTGTCGCCACGTGGCCAGCAGGTGCTCGCGCGCGAGGCACGGCTGATGCCGATCGTGCGCGGCGATGCACGCGGCGACGATGCGCCCGGCCGCAGCCGCCGCCCGATCCAGCTCGGCCCCGGTCTGCTGGTCTACCTGGATGCGCTCAAGCGCCGCCAGTTCCTGGATGCCTGGCGCAGTAGCGTGGAGCCGGCGGGGCGCTGATGCCCTGGTAGCGCCGGGCCATGCCCGGCGGATGCGGTTTGCTGCCCGTACAATGGCCGCATGAGCGAATACACCATCCTGATCGCCGATGACCATCCGCTGCTGCGTTCGGCGGTGGTGCAGTCGTTGCGGCAGAGCCTGCCGCTGGCGCAGGTACGTGAGGTCGCCAGTGCTGAAGCACTGGCTGCGGCGCTGGATGCACAGCCCGATGTGGATCTGGTGCTGCTGGATCTGACCATGCCCGGCGCGCATGGGTTCTCCGCGCTGCTGCACGTGCGCGGTTCGCACCCGGACATCCCGGTGGTGATCCTGTCTTCCAACGATCACCCGCGGGTGATCCGCCGCGCGCAGCAGTTCGGCGCGGCCGGTTTCATTCCCAAGTCCGCGCCTGCCGAGACCATCGGCGAAGCAGTAGCGGCGGTACTCGATGGTGGCCTGTGGTTCCCGGCGATGGCGGCCGAGCGTTCCGAGGCCGACGCGCTGCTGGCCAGCCGCCTGGCGCAGCTCACGCCGCAGCAGTTCCGGGTG
>NZ_QAIJ01000101.1:53138-61035 GCF_003060985.1 Stenotrophomonas sp. HMWF023 | reverse complement strand
CCGCCTTCATGGTCGTTGAAGAAGCTGCGCAGCCAGGCCTCGGTGGCGGCCGCATCCTGTGCGGAAACCTTCAGCAGCAGATGATGTTCGTAACGCTGGCGGAACTCGCCCATGCGCTTGGGCAGGTGCGAAGGCAGCAGACCGGTCAACGTCTGCATCACCCGGTCGGTGACACCGCGCAGGCCGAGCCGTTCGAACCAGCCATCAACCCGGCTCTTCAGCGCGAACGCGGCCGGCACGCGCGCGGTGCCAAGCTTGTCGATCAGCAGGAAACTGTCCTTGCCGTAGCGCTCACCGATGTCATAGGCATCACGGTGGATGTACTCACCGGCGATCGGCAGGCGCTCGAAGCCGGTCAGCAGCTGGCGGCGGATCGCGGTCAGGCTGTCGGTGCGGTTGCTGCCGATGTAGAAGACCTCGGCGGCCTCCTTCTCGAACGTATCCAGGCGCACGGCGAACACCGCCAGCTTGCCTGCAGATCCGGCCGCCTCGAAATGGCGGCTGGGGTCGGCATTGAAACGTGCCGGGGTATCGGCGTCGACCTTGCGTACTTCTTCGGCGTAACGCGGATCGGAGGCGGCACGGCCATCACCGTTACTGACATCTGCGGCGCGGTAGTCGCCGTCCTGCAGGCGTTGCAGGATCTGCTCGGGCGTATCGCCCAGCGCGATGCCAAGATGGTTGACCAGCTGCAGTTCGCCCCGCGCGTCGACCTGTGCGTACAGCGCCAGCTCGGTATAGGCAGGGCCACGACGCACCAGCGCGCCACCGGAGTTGTTGCAGATGCCGCCCAGCACCGAGGCGCCGATGCACGATGAGCCGATCACTGAGTGCGGCTCGCGACCCAGCGGTGCCAGCGTCTGCTCCAGCCGGTCCAGCGTCGCGCCGGGCAGGCACAGTACCTGCCGCCCCGCGTTCAACAGCTGGATGCCGGCCAGGCGCAGGGTGCTGACCAGCACGATCGGCCGGCCGTAGTCGTCACCATCCGGGGTGGAACCGCCGGTCAGGCCGGTATTGGCTGCCTGCAGGATGATCGCCGCGCCGCCCTGCACCGCCGCCTGCAGCACCTGCCACAGCTGCAGCAGCGAGCCCGGGCGCACCACCGCCAGCACCGGGCCGTCGCCGAAGCGATAGCCGCGACGGAAGCGGCGGGTGGCCTTGTCGCCGGTCAGTACGTGGCGGTCCCCCACCGCAGCGCGCAACTGCGCCAGCACCGCGTTGCGATCACTCATGGCAGGCGCACCAGCGAATCACGGCCGATATCGGCGATGCGGTGCGCGCCGGTCAGGGTCATCGCCACGCGCATTTCCTTGGCGATCAGGTCCAGCAGGTTGGCCACGCCGGCCTCGCCCTGCGCGGCAAGCGCGTAGACGAAGGCACGCCCCAGCAGCACGGTATCGGCGCCCAGCGCCAGCATGCGCACCACGTCCAGCCCGGTGCGGATACCCGAATCGGCGAGGATCTTCAGGTCGCCCTGCACCGCATCGGCGATGGCAGGCAAGGCACGTGCAGTGGACAGCACACCATCCAGCTGACGACCGCCATGGTTGGAGACCACGATGCCATCGGCGCCGAAGGCGACCGCGTCACGCGCATCGTCCGGGTCGAGAATTCCCTTGATCACCATCGGCCCCTTCCAGAACTCGCGGATCCATTCCAGGTCTTTCCACGAAATGGACGGATCGAAGTTGCTGCCCAGCCAGCCGATGTAGTCCTCAAGGCCCGTTGGGTTGCCACGGTAGGTGGAAATGTTGCCGAGATCATGCGGGCGTCCGCGCAGGCCCACGTCCCACGCCCAGTGCGGATGGGTGATGGCCTGGCCGATCCGGCGCATTGCAGCATTCGGACCACTCATGCCCGAGTGCGCGTCACGATAACGCGCGCCCGGAACCGGCATGTCGACGGTGAACACCAGGGTGGTCACACCCGCCGCCTGCGCGCGCTCCAGCGCATTGCGCATGAAACCGCGATCGCGCAGCACGTACAGCTGGAACCACATCGGCCGCTGGATCGCCGGCGCGACTTCTTCGATCGGGCACACCGACACCGTGGACAACGTGAACGGAATGCCGCGGCTGTCGGCTGCGCGCGCCGCCTGCACTTCACCGCGACGGGCATACATGCCGGTCAGCCCGACCGGGGCCAGCGCCACCGGCATCGCCAGCTTCTCGCCGAACAGCTCGGTTTCCAGGCTCAGGTCGGACATGTTGCGCAGGATGCGCTGGCGCAGCGCAATGTCGGACAGGTCGGACACGTTGCGCTTCAGCGTGTGCTCGGCATACGCGCCGCCATCGATGTAGTGGAACAGGAACGGCGGCAGCCGGCGTTCGGCTGCTGCACGGTAATCGGTGGAGGCGGAAATGATCATGGGGTCAACCGTATGGGGAAGGCAGGCGCGAGGCCCGCGTACGCCGGGCTTCGTTGTCATCAAGGGTGCGCAGCGTGGTGTGCACGAACTCGAGGTGGGCATGTGCGGCGGCGCGCGCACGTTCGGGGTCGCCGACCAGCACCGCGAAATGATGGATGCGGTGCTGGTCGGACAATGGTGAGAAGGTTCTGGCCGAGGTGTACAGCTTTTCCCGGCTCTGCGAGATGTTGGTCTGCAGCAGCTCGAACAACCCGCGCATCACCTGCAGCAGCACCAGATTGTGCGACGCCTCGGCGATGGACAGGTGGAAGGCCGCATCGGCCTCGGCTTCGCCGGTAGGGTCATCCTTGCCATGCGCGTCCATCATGGTCTGGAACGCCTGGGCGATGCGCGCGCGGTCCTCGTCGGTGGCGCGCAGCGCCGCATGCCAGGCCGTGGCGCCTTCCAGTGCGTGGCGGATTTCCAGCACGTCGAATCGATATTCCGGGTCGCCCTGGAACAGCGGCAGGTAAGGCACCAGGGGCTCATCCAGCGCCTGTCTTGCCCGTGCGGCGGGCTCGCTCACATAGGTGCCACCACCCACCCGCGCGGTCAGCAGACCGTGGCTGGCCAGCTGCGCGATGGCCTCGCGCAGCGCGGTGCGCGAGACCCCCAGCTGGACCGCCAGCGTGCGTTCGGCCGGCAGCCTGTCGCCCGGCTGCAGCTGCCGTTCCTGCACCAGCGCACGCAGCTGCGCGGCCACCTTGTCCGAAACCCGTTGTGTGCTCATGACGCCATTGTGGCCCGAAGCACGCCGCTGTTGGTCGGCCGGCTCTGCATGCTCAGGGAATCATCCAGGTCAACCAGTAGGCCTGGGCCAGGGTGATCAGGCCGACCATCGTGGTGAAGATCAGGCTGTGCTTGACGGTGAAGCGGAACAGGTCCGATTCCTTGCCGGCCAGGCCCACCGCTGCGCAGGCAATGGCAATGGACTGCGGCGAGATCATCTTGCCGGTAACGCCGCCGGTGGTGTTGGCCGCTACCAGCAGCACGTCGGAAACGCCGATCTGCTGCGCGGTGGTTGCCTGCAGCGCCGAGAACAGCGCATTGGACGAGGTATCCGAGCCGGTCAGGAACACGCCCAGCCAGCCCAGGAACGGCGAGAAGAACGGGAACGCCTTGCCGGTGTGCGCCAGTGCCAGCGCCAGCGTGGCCGACAGGCCCGAATAGTTGGCGATGAAGGCGAACGCCAGCACCATGCCGATCGAGAAGATCGGCATGCGCAGTTCGCGCACGGTTTCACCGAAGGTCTGCAGCGCTGACCGTGCCGGCATGCGCAGGGCGATGATCGCGATCACCGCGGCGAGGATGATCGACGTACCGGTGGCCGAGAACCAGTCGAACTTGTACACCGCCTCATAGCTCAGCGGCGCATCGACGATCGGCGGCATCTTCTGCACCAGCTGGTCCAGGCCCGGCACCGGGATCTTCAGCACCCAGCCTTCAAGCGGGCCACCGGCTGCGAACAGCGACTTGAACGGCTTGATGCTCCACACGGTGACCATCGCGGTGAGGATCAGGAACGGCGACCACGCCTTGGCGATCTGGCCGACGCTATGGCGCGGCGATTCCAGTGCCTGTGCGGCCGCCTCGGCGCTGGTTTCGGTATCGAAGCGGAAGATCCGTACCGGCTTCCAGCGGCGCAGGAACAGGGTCAGGCAGACCAGCGACGCCAGCGACGCGGTGATGTCCGGCAGTTCCGGGCCGATGAAGTTGGAGGTCAGGTACTGAGCAATGGCGAACGAACCGCCGGCCACCAGCACCGCCGGCCAGGTTTCCTTGATGCCGCGCCAGCCATCCATGATCGCCATGATCCAGAACAGCACGATGATGGTCAGGAACGGCAGCTGGCGGCCCGCCATCTGGCCGATCTCGAAGGCGTCCAGACCAGTCACCTGCCCTGCCACGATGATCGGAATGCCCATTGCGCCGAACGCCACTGGCGCGGTGTTGACGATCAGGCACAGGCCGGCCGCATACAGCGGCTTGAAGCCCAGCCCGACCAGCAGCGCGGCAGTGATCGCCACTGGCGCACCGAACCCGGCCGCGCCTTCCAGGAAGGCACCGAAGGCGAAGCCGACCATCAGCATCTGCAGCCGCTGGTCTTCGGTAACCGACAGGATCGAGGCGCGGATGATGTCGAACTGGCCGGTCTTGACCGAAACCTTGTACAGGAACACCGCGCCGATGATGATCCAGGCAATCGGCCACAGGCCATAGACGAAGCCGAAGCCGGCCGCGCCCAGCGCCTGCGCAACGGGCATGCGATAGAACAGCAGTGCCACGCCAAGCGCGATGGCCACGGTGATGGTGCCGGCGATCCAGCCCTTCATGCGCAGCACGGCCAGGGCAATGAAGAAGAAGGCGATCGGCAGCAGCGCGATCAGGCTCGACAACCACAGGTTGCCAGCGGGGTCGTACACGTGTTGCCAGGGCTGCATGAGGGCTCTCGACAGGAACAGGAGGTTCCCCACCGCGTGGGGGCGTCGTGTCCGTTGAACATTGGTCGTACCATTTTGACCAACAACCGGACCACAGGCGCGAATTGAACCGCCAATCCTGCGAAGAGCCTATTAGACCATAGGGCTATACGCAATTATTGGTCGTACCATTTTCTGACTTACAGTTTCTTCTCCACCCGTCGGATCAGCGCGAGCACCAGCACGCACAGCACGCTGACGCCGAGCGCGATCACGTACTTGCCGATGCCCACGGCAATGCCGATGGCCGCCGCCATGATCAAAGAGCTGGCCGTGGTGAGCCCGCTGACCTGGTCCTCGCGGTTTCCACGCAGGATGGTGCCGGCGGCGACGAAACCGACGCAGGCCACCACCGCTTCGATCAAGCGCACCGGGTCGACCTGCAGCAGATCGCGGTAGCGCTCCTGCTGGAAGTGTTCGGCCACCGAGTCACCGAGGCCGACGATCAGCGCAGCGGCGCCGGCAATCAGCATGTGCGTGCGCAGGCCGGCAGCGTGCTTGCCCATCTCGCGCTCGACGCCCAGCACGCCGCCAAAGACCATGGCGGCGGCCACGCGCAGCAGAATGGACATGTCCTGGGTGAGTTCCATAGAGGGGCTCCGGAAGTTTCCCGGAGCGTTGCGCGGCGGCCGTGGGATGGGGGTGAAGGCGGTGGCACGCCCTCTTCACCGCACCGGTTCATCCACGCATGGCGTGGATCTGGTGATCACCGCCATGCGTACCTCTGTTGCACCCGGTTACTGCGCCAGATAGCCACCATCGATGGCGTAATACGCGCCCGTCGCGAACGAGGCATCGTCGCTGGCCAGCCAGGCCACCAGCGCGGCCACTTCCTGCGGTGTTCCCAAGCGCTTGAGCGCATGCCGCCCTTCCAGCGTTGCACGCACCTTGGCGTCCATCTTTTCAAGCAATGGCGTGTTGATGAAGCCCGGGCCCACCGCATTGATGCGGATGCCATCGACGGCGTGCTCCCACGCAGCCGTCTGGGTCAGGCCGACCACGCCGTGCTTGGCCGCCGCGTAAGCGGTCGAGCCGGCATAACCCACCTGGCCCAGGATGGAGGCCATGTTGATGATGCTGCCGCCGCTGCCCGCCGCACGCATCGCCTGGATCTGCGCCCGCTGGCACAGGAACACGCTGGTCAGGTTCACATCCACCACGCGTTTCCAGCCATCGATCGGATAGTCGCCACTGCTGGCCGCTGGCCCGCCGATGCCCGCATTGTTCACCGCGATGTGCACGCCGCCCAGTTCCTTTACCGTGCGCTGCACCGCTGCTTCCACCGCAGCCTCGTCGGTGACATCCAGCGCGATGCCGATGGCCTCAGCGCCCTGGCTTCGCAGCGCGGCTACTGTTGCATCCACCGCTTCCTGCTTCAGGTCCCATACCGAAATACGGGCACCCGATGCAGCGAGCGTTTCCGCCACCGCCAGGCCGATACCGGAAACACCGCCGGTCACGATGGCGGTCTTAGCACTGAGTTGGTAATCAATCATCTATGGTCTCCATCAGGGATAAATCGATACGGACACATCCGTCCGAATCCACAGTACGCCTTCGTTTGTGACGAATGTGCTGCCCGCGGCTCCCCTGCACAGGTTGTTCCCGGCGAATCTGCTGCGTACAACGCGCGTTCGGCATTGGCATCGCGACCGCGCACGGATCGATCACCGTACGCACGCGCATTGCAACGCAACCGGCAACTTGGCCGTAATTGCAGATCGATTGACCCGCTCGACATCGCATTCGGGCTGGGGATCGAGAAAATGACAGGAGCTTTTTCCAACTCTGAAAGCGCAGGACCGATCCGCGCTGCAGGTGCACGATGGAACGTGCGGGCACATCGTCGCCGGCACCCGTCTTTTATTGTTGAGCGCCGAGCGATGTCCCGATATTTCACGTTTGCCGATTACCGCCGTTTTGGCCAGCGCCATGGCTATGACTACCGCGCCGATCCCCGCCACCTGCGTGAAGAGCAGTGGGCCGGGCACGGCGACCTGCACGAGCAGACCCTGCGCGGCGGCATGAGCCTGATCGCGTCGGATGTGCACAACCGGATCGCCTACACCGCCACCGCCCACGAACGCCCCGGCCTGGCGATCCGCCTGATGCTGCAGGGCCAGGTCGATGTGCAGGTTCCGCAGCGCAGCGACTTCAGCCTGCGCGCCGGTACCGCGGTGACCACCAGCCACTGCGATCACGTCGCGATGGTGGGTGTGCATCCTGGCAACACGCGGTTGCGCGGCGTCAGCCTGATGGTACCGGCCGAGCTGGACCCGGACATGCTGCGGCAACCCAAGCTGCAGCAGGCCCTCGATTCTCAGCTGGAATGCCGCCACTGGGCCATCCCGCACGCGCTGCTGCCGACCCTCGCGCAGTTGTTCGACAGCCCTTGGCAGGACGATCTGGATGCGCTCTGGCGCGAAGGCGTGGCGCTGCAGCTGCTGACGGTGGGCCTGCAGGCTGATGATCTGCACGTTGAAGGCGCACGCATGCTGCGCAGCGGCCAGCGCAGCCGCCTCGAGCGCGTGCGGGCTTTCCTGCACGCCGATCCCGCCCATGCGCACAGCCTGGTCGAGCTGGCCCAGCTGGCCTGCATGAGCCCCAGCGCGCTGCGCCGGCACTTTGTCCAGGAGTATGGCTGCTCGGTATTCGACTACCTGCACGAGCAGCGCATGCGCCATGCCGAGCAGGGCCTTCGTGAATCCGGCTGGAGCGTGGAGCGGGCCGCTGCGGAAACCGGCTATCGACATCCCAGCAACTTCGCCGCCGCATTCCGCAAGCGCTTCGGGCTGGTGCCCAGCCGCTGGCGCACCGGGCCGTCGAAGGTCGGCTGACGCCCATCCGCTCTGGTAGGTGTCGACCTTGGTCGACACGCTTTCGCGTCATCGCGGATGCCGGCCAGCGGCCGGCACTACCACACCCGCCGATGGCGCACCCGCCCTTCGAAGGTCGGCTGAAGCCCATCCGCTCTGGTAGGTGTCGACCTTGGTCGACACGCTTTCGCGTC
>NZ_QAIJ01000101.1:24171-53128 GCF_003060985.1 Stenotrophomonas sp. HMWF023 | reverse complement strand
ATCGAGGATGCCGGCCATCAGCCGGCACTACCACGCCCGCCGATGGCGCACCCGCCCTTAGAAGGTCGGCTGAAGCCCATCTGCTCTGGTAGGTGTCGACCTTGGTCGACACGCTTTCGCGTCATCGCGGATGTCGGCCAGTGGCCGGCACTACCACCCCCGCCGCTGCCGCACCCGCCCTTCGAAGGTCGGCTGAAGCCATCTGCTCTGGTAGGTGTCGACCTTGGTCGACACGCTTTCGCGTCATCGCGGATGCCGGCCAGCGGCCGGCACTACCACATCCGCCGGGCATGGCCCGGCGCTACCGACATCGCGCGCCCCAGGTAACGCCGGCCATGCCCGGCGTCACCCTCTCCGCCTCAATACACCGGCAGTTCGATGTAGCTGGCCTGCGCGGCGCTGTGCCACACGCGCTGCGTGGCCTTCTGGTAATCACCCGGCTTGGCCAGGTAGATGTTGGGCACGTAGGTCTGCGGGTTGCGGTCGTACAGCGGGAACAGGCTGGACTGCACCTGCACCATCACCCGATGGCCCTTCTGGAAGGTGTGGTTGGCATTGGGCAGGTCGAAGCGGTACGGCAGCACCTGGTTGGCCGCCAGCGCCTTGGGGTCGCTGAAGCTCTCGCGGTAACGGCCACGGAAGATCGCCAGCGACACCGGCAGCTCATAGCCGCCCATCTCCGGCGTCGATGCCTCCTGGTCCGGATAGACGTCGATCAGCTTCACCACCCAGTCGCTGTCGGTGCCACTGGTGGACGCCTGCAGGTTCACCACCGGCGTGCCACCGATGCGCAGCGGTGCGGTCAACGGCTCGGTGATGAAGGTCAGCACATCAGGCCGGCCATCGACGAAGCGCTGGTCCTTGACCAGCCAGGTGGTCCACATGTCACGGTCGCCGAAACGCACCGGGCGCGGTACGAACGGCACCGGCTTGGCCGGGTCGGACACGTATTCCTCGAAGTCGCCCTCGCCCGCCGCCGGCGCCTGGAACGCCAGCTTGCCACCGGCACGCAGGTACAGCGGCTTGCTGTTTGCCGCGCACGCCTTCTCGCAGCTGCGCGGCCAGCCCTGCAGGCGGTCCCAGTGGTTTTCACCGGTGTTGTAGACCAGCACCGGTGGTGTATCGGCCTTCGGCGCGCCGTCCACCAGGTACTGGTCGAAGAACGGCTTGAGTACATCGCGGCGGAACTGCAGCGCGGTATCGCCGTCGAACTTCAGCGCCCCCAGCTGGCTGCCGTCATAGTTCACCTGGCTGTGCCGCCACGGCCCCATCACCAGGTAGTTGTGGGTGTTGCCGGTATCGCGCCCTTCCATCGCCTGGTAGGCATGGTTGGCGCCCCACATGTCTTCTTGGTCCCACAGGCCCTGCAGCCACATGGTCGGCACCTTCAGCGGCGTCTTCGCCATCACCGCGTCCAGCGCCTGGCCCTGCCAGAACGCATCGTATGCAGGGTGCTGCACCAGCTTCTTCCACCAGGTCAGCTGGTCCACGCCGGTGAAACGCGCGTAGTCGCCGGCGGAGCCGATGCGCAGGAAGGTGCTGTAATCGTCGTAGCCCAGCGACGGCAGCGGCGTGCCCTTGCCGCGCTTCTCGGTCTGCATCGCAAAGTAGTTGAAATTGACCTGGCGGAAGGCGCCGTAGTTGAGCCAATCGTCGCCCATCCAGCCATCGATCATCGGGCTCTGTGGTGCCGCCACCTTCAGTGCCGGGTGTGGATCGGTCAGCGCCATCACCACGGTGAAGCCTTCATACGATGAACCGAGCATGCCGACCTTGCCGTTGGTCTCCGGCACATGCTTGACCAACCAATCGATGGTATCCCACGCATCGGTGGAATGATCGACCTTGGTACCGTTCAGCGGCCCGCGCAGCGGCCGGGTCATCACGTAATCGCCCTCGGAACCGAACTTGCCACGGATGTCCTGGAACACGCGGATGTAGCCGCCATCGACGAACACTTCATCGCCCTGCGGCAGCAGATCGCGCATGCGCGGAGAGTCACTGCGGCTGGCGCGGCCGGCGGCGTCGTACGGTGTGCGGGTCAGCAGGATCGGCGCGTTGTGGGCGCCCTTGGGCACCACGATCACCGTATACAGCCTGGTGCCATCGCGCATCGGCACCATCACCACGCGCTTGTCGTAGTCGCGGCCCACATCGGGAGCGACGAAGGGTTTTCCGCTGATGTCCGGGGTCATCGGCGGCGTGTCGGCCGCCAGCACGGTGCTGGACAGGCTCAGGGCTACGGCAACAGCAACGGCACGCACACGCATGGATATCACCTCCCGGCAGGAAAGGCCCCAGCCTACTCCCGTAGCACCCGGCAAAGCGCGTGTCTGCTTTGCATTCTGCGGCGTTTACAGGCAGGACTGATGGCACATGTGCGGTCTGCTGCCGCTGCGCTCGCCGGGCATGGCCCGGCGCTGCCCGTTCACGACCAACCACGGTACGCCGGGTCATGCCCGGCGGATCCATCACGCCACCGTTACCTCATGCAGCGCCAGCCAACGCCAGCGACCGTCTTCCTGCCGCAGCACCGCCAGCGATTCCCGCCATGTGGTTTTTCCCTCGCCTACGGCATGTCCCTCGCGATAGCGCAGCACCGCCAGCGGCGACGGGGCGTCCACCGCCTGCACAGCCTCGATGGCGATCTGCAACCCAGGTCGTGCACCGTGGCCACCCGCGAACAACGCCTGTACGGCACGCCGGTCCAGTCTGCGTCCGGCAATGCCGACCATGCTGAAGTCCACGCAGAAATGCGTCATCAAATCGTCCAGCGCATCGGCCGCGATCTCCGCGCGGAACCAGGCCTGCAGCTTGTCGTGCAGAAAGTGGATTTCGTGTTCGGTAGTCATGTCCATCAAACAGTCTCCGTCGTGGAAAGGAAATGCAGCTGCGACCGGCGCAGCAGCGCCAATGGCAACAGGGTGAGTACAGCCGCCAGACCCAGCGCCACGCCGGTGGCATGCGCCGGCCACCACTGCATGGCCAAGGCCAGCAGCAGGGCGATGGCGGCGGTGCCCAGGCAGAAGCTGAGCTGGCGGTTGAGGTTCCACAGCGCGCTGGCATCGCCCAGCGCCTCGGCGTCCACGCCATGGAACGCCAGCGTCTGCGCGGTGCTGCTGCACAGGCTGCCGCCGGCACCCATCAAGGCGAACAGCATGGCGGCCAGCACGAACGATGGCTGCGGTTGCAGCGCCATCAACAGCAGACCGCTGGCCTGCAGGACCATGCCCAGCCGCAGCACCGTGCCTGGCCCGAAGCGCGCCAGCAATCGCCGGCTGCCGGTGATCGCCAGTGCCGAGGCCAGCGCCCATGGCAGCATCAGTGCGCCGATCTGCGCGGCGCTGTAACCGGCGTGGTTCAACTGCAGGGTACTGGCCAACTGGCTGCCGATGAATACCCCCGGTACTGCCAGATACACCAGCATCGCCATGCGCAGGCCACTGTGTGACAGCAGCGACCAGCGCAGCAGCGGCTGCGGCTGCCGGCGCGCATGGCGCAGATGGACGATGGCCAGCACTGTCGCCAGCAGCAGCAACCCTGCACCGGCGAAGCGATGGCCGGGCTCGCCCAGCCAGGTCAGCGCCAGCAGCAACGCGCCCAGCGCAGACATCGCGGTGGTCAGCGCATAGCCCTGCAGGCGCGGCGCACTGCGCCGACCATCGGCCGGCATCCACGCCTGCACCAGGATGATCGCCAGCACCGCCAGCGGCAGGCTGGCCCACAGCACGCCGCGCCAGGACAACCATTGCACCAGCAGGCCGCCAAGGGCCGGTGCCAGTGCCGGCACCAGCAACGCCACCAGCAGGATGCGCCGGGTCAGCGCACCGCGTTGTTCAGGCGTGCACTGCCGGTACGCCGCCGCCTGCGCCACTGGAATCAGCAGACCACCGGCCAGCCCCTGCAGCAATCGCCAGCCCAGCAACCAGCCCATGGACGGCGCGGCGCCGGCCAGGCCCGCGGCCACCGCGAACAGCAACAAGGCAACCAGCAGCAGGCGACGCTCACCGCAGCGCGCGGCCAACCACGGCGCCAGCGGAATCACCACGCTCAGGCCCAGCATGTAGGCCGTACCCACCCAAGCCAGGGTAGCGATGTCCGCATGCAGCTCGGCCGCCAGCGCCGGATAGGCCACCGTGGCGATGAACATGTTGACCAGGTCCAGGGCGAACACCAGCAGGAAGATCGCCTCATGGCGCAGGCGCGGGGAAGGCATCAGCAGGCTCCAGCAACAAAGGCGCCAGCATGGCGCACCGGCGTTGTTGGAAAAACACGACGACAGCTGCAACACTGTCAAATCTATTTTGACAATAAGCCACCATGGTCAGCCTCGATCGCTTCGATATTTTCCGTGCCGTGGTCGAGGCCGGCAGCCTGACCGCCGCCGCCGAGCGCCTTGGCCTGAGCCGTGCGGTGGTCAGCTTCAACCTGAAGCGGCTGGAGCAGGAACTGGGCGTGACCCTGCTCTTGCGCAGTACCCGCCACCTTGCACTGACCGAGGCTGGCGAACAGTTCCTGCAGCACTGCGTGCAGGCGCTGGATGCCGCACAGGCGGCGATCGATGCCGCACGCCGCGACCAGCATCAGCTGCAGGGTATGCTGCGCCTGACCACCACCCCGGAGTACGCACAGCTGCGGCTGATTCCGGCGCTGGAAGCCTTCCGCACGCAGCATCCAGCGCTGGTGCTGCATCTGTCGACCTCGCCGGCTCCGGCCGACCTGATTCCCGAACGCTTCGATCTGGCGATCCGCCTCGGCCGCCTGCCGGACTCGGGACTGCATGCCAGCGAGCTGGAGCGGCATCCGTTGTGTGCCGTCGCCGCGCCCGCTTTGTTGGCCCGCCTGCCATCCGCCGATGCTGTCGATGACCCCGTACTGCTGGGTACCCTGCCCCGCCTTGGCTATCCGCGCCTGGCCGATGTGCCGGTGGTGGCGCCGGATGGCAGCGATGCCCTGTTCGCCACCAACCCGGGCAACGCGGTGGTACGCGTGGATGGGGCCAGCAGCCTGCGTGCGTTTGCCCTGGCCGGTGCAGGCGTCACCGTGCTGCCACGCTGGCTGATCGAAGACGATCTCGCCCATGACCGCCTGCGGCCCGTTCTGCGCCAACACCGATTCCCGCAGCAGAGCGTGTACGCGGTGTACCCGCACAGCACGCAACCGTCGCCCAAGGTGCGGCAGCTGATCGATTTCCTGCGCGTGTGGTTTGGTGACGACGCCGGCTGAATCCCCCGTCCGCCGGGCATGGCCCGGCGAGCGCAGCGGCACCCCGTAAACAGACACGGCCCCTTGCGGGGCCGTGTCTTCAAGCATCAACAACCCGCCGTATCAGCGCAGCACCTGCTCCACCAGCTGCACGTCCACCGTCTGCAACGGCTCGGCAGCATTGCGCGACAGCTGCACCTGGTAGGTGCCGCCCTCGATCTTCCACTGGCGGGCCTGCGCATCGTAGTGGGCCAGTGTCTTCGGCTCGGCTTCGATACGGATGCGGCGCTGCTCGCCCGGCTGCAGCTCGACCTTGTCGTAGCCGATCAGGCGGATCGGCGTGGTGCTGCCGGCCGGCAGCTTCAGGTACAGCTGGGCGACGTCGGCACCGGCGCGCTTGCCGGTATTGCGGATATCCACGCTGGCGACCAGGCGCGAACCTTCCACGCTCACCTTCAGGTTTTCATAGGCGAACGAGGTGTAGGACAGGCCGTGGCCGAACGCGAAGGTCGGGGTCAGGCCCTTGGCCGCCATCCACTTGTAGCCGACGTTGGCGCCTTCGATATCGAAATCGAACACATCGCCGAACGGCTTGGCCGGCTTGAAGCCGAGGCCATCGATGTGCGGGCGCGGCAGCTGCGATTCGTCCACCACCCAGGTCACCGGCAGGCGGCCGGACGGATTGGCCTGGCCGGTCAGCAGTGCGGCAATGCCTTCACCGCCACGGATGCCCGGGTACCAGGCCTGCAGCACCGCCGGCACCTGCGCCAGCCACGGCGTGCGCACCGGACCGTTGGTCTCCAGCACCAGCACGGTTTTCGGGTTGGCCTTGGCCACCGCCGAAATCAGTGCGTCCTGGTTGTCCGGCAACTGCATGTCGGGCAGGTCCACCGATTCGGCGGCCCACTGGGTCGCGAACACGATGGCCACATCCGCCTGTGCGGCGGCCTTGGCCGCAGCGGCAGCATTGGTGCCGTCCACATAGGTGATGGTGGCATCCGGACGCGCGGCACGCAGCGATTCCAGCGGCGAGGATGGGTGGAAGATCACCGGGCCCGGCCAGGTGGTCGGCAGCACGCCGGGCACCGCGTTGGTGCCCTTGGCAGTGACGCCCACCATCGACGAACCACCGCCACCGATCACGCCCTTGTCGGCATGGCCACCGATGATGACGATGCGCTTGGCATTGTCGGCCAGCGGCAGCAGGCTGCCTTCATTGCGCAGCAGCACGCTGCCTTCTTCCACCGTGCGCTGGGCCACGGCGAAACCGGCTTCGGCGTCGACCTTCTGGTGCTGCGGCGGGTTGTCGAAGTTGCCGTGCAGGAACATCGTGCGCAGGATGCGCGCCACCATGTCGTTCAGGCGTGCCTGCGGCACCACGCCGCCGTGCACCGCCAAGCGCAACGGCTCATCGAAGAACACCGCCGCATCGAACACTTCACCGGCCGACTGCTGGTCCAGGCCGGCCAGCGCCGCCTTCGAACCGCTGTGCACGCCGCCCCAGTCGGACATCACGAAACCGGGGAATTTCCACTCCTGCTTCAGCACCTGGTTCATCAGGTAGCCGTTTTCGCAGCCGTAGGTGCCGTTGATCTTGTTGTACGAGCACATCGCCACGCCCGGACGGCCAGCTTCCAGCGCGATCTCGAACGCCAGCAGGTCCGATTCGTGCATGGCCTGCTCGCCAATGCGCACGTCGTGGAAGTTGCGGCGGGTCTCCATGTCGTTCAGCGCGAAGTGCTTCATCGAGGAGATCACGTGCTGGCTCTGCACGCCCTGGATCACTGCGCCGACCATCGAACCGGCCAGCAGCGGGTCTTCACCGGCGTATTCGAAGTTGCGGCCGTTGCGCGGGTCACGCTGCAGGTTGACGCTGCCGGACAGCAGGATGTTGAAGCGCTGCTGCCAGGCTTCGCGACCCATCGTTGCGCCACCGGCAAAGGCAACACCACGGTTCCAGGTGGACGCCGTGGACGGGCCCGACGGCATCGCCGTGGCGAAATCACCCGGGCGGATACCGCCCGGATTGGTCACGCCCACGCCGGCATCGGCCGACTGCTGCGACGGAATGCCCAAGCGCGCCACGCCCGGTACGAAACCGGCCGAGCCCACCGCACCTTCCGGCAGCTTGCCGCCGTCCTTGCCCAGCCCGAAGTAGCTGTGCAGCATCTGGAACTTCTCGTCCTCGGTCATCGCCTTCAGCAGCAGCGCGGCGCGCGCATCAGCGGTGAGCGTGGTGTCCATCCACGGCTGCTCGCCGCCCTTGTCGGCGGCATAGGCCAGGGTCAGCAGGGTCGCACGCAGCGTGCTGCCTTCCACCTTGAACTGCGCACTGCTGGCAGCCTGGAAACCATCGCTGAAATAGCTGGCATCGGCTTCCAGGGCCACGCGTGCCGGATCGAAGCCGGCGGCCTTGGCCGATTCACCGGCCACCGCGCCGAGCAGCACTGCCGGTGCGCCGAGCCGCGACCGCGACACCAGCGCCGGCAACTGCGCAGCACCGGCGCCAGCATCGGTGTAGACCGCCACCGCATGGCGGCCGTCATCCAGGCGCAGGTAGTTCAGGCCCGGCTGGTCCGGGCCGGATTCGGCGGCGATCGGCAGCCGGGTCAACACGGCCTGGCCCTGCTGGGTCTGGCCATCGTCCTTGCCGGCGGCGATGAAGCGGTACTGGTAGCCCAGGCCATCGGCCAGCAGCTGCAGCGGATCGACCTGGCCGATGCCGCGCTGTACCTGGCGAACGCTGACCGCATCCACCTGCAGGATCTTCAACTGGGCGGCCAGGGCCGGCATCGCGTCCGCTGTCGGCGCCTGTTCCAGGGTCAGCACGGTGAAGGCGGCGGAGTCGGCCCAGGCCGGGGTGGCCAGTGCGGCAGACAGGGCCAGGGACAGGGCGAGCGGCTTTGTAAACGTTTTCATCGGCGGGCGTAATTCCGTTGCCAAGGCAATCGGTCCAGGGAAAGTGCCGCCGGAGGGTGCAGCGTCATGCCGCGTATGCGTTGCCGGGCAACGCCTTGCAGGCCAGAGGACGGGCCGGTCTGCGCGCGGGACCCTCCTCCCGTGCGTGACAACCTGCCTGTCCGGGCCGCGCAGGGCGACCCATCATGTGAAGAGTGTGCGAGGGCGTTCATCGCTGTCAACAGGACCTAAGTCACAGGCGCCACCTGCGCTATGGTTATCAGTCCATCACCGGCGGTCATCAACGGGCTGCACGACGCTGCTGATAATGGATCTCCCCGGCGACGAATCGAGCCCATGACCGTACATCGCGACTTCGACCATCTCTGGCGCGACCGCTGTGACACCTCCAGCCAGCGCAGCCCGCGCGTGCTGATCCGGGTATTCGTCGCTCCCGGCGAGCTGGAACGCAGCGTGGCCTTCTACGAGCAGCTGCAGGGTGTGGTCGCCGATGCCGGCTTTCCGTTTCCCGAGGCGGGCCTGCGCTTGGCGATGGTCGGTGCGTTCCTGCTGATCGAAGGCTGCGACGAGGCGCTGGCGCCCTTCACTTCGACCACGGGCACGTTGCTGGTCGACGACGTTCGCCCGTATCACGACAAGCTGGTGGCCGCTGGCGCCGAGATCATCTTCCCGCTGCAGGTAGTGCCCACCGGTGCGGCGTTCAATGCGGTGCATCCCGACGGCACCGTGGTCGAGTACGTGCACCATCGGCCGGACCCGCAGGGGCGCTGAGGCGGCGCGCCCCACCTCAGTAGATCCACGCCATGCGTGGATGCCTTGCACCCGGAGACATGCGGCACCATGACCGCTATCCACGCATGGCGTGGATCTACTGCTCTACCTGCGCCATCCACGCATGGCGTGGATCTACAATCCCACCATGTCCTCCCCCGCTCTGCCCTGGAATGGCACTCTGCTGCTGGATGCACACGTTGCCGTGCTGCAGGGCCACGCCGGTGACAGCGCTGCGCATGCGCACTACGCCCACCAACTGCTGCTGAGCGAAGGCGCGCCCTGGCAGATCGAGATCGATGGGGTGCGGCAGCAGGGCCGGCGGCTATGGCTGTCCTCCTTCCAGCCACACGCGATCCTGTCGGCTCCCGCTGACGGCTGCACGGTGTTCCTCGAACCGGCGCATGCCGACCTCGAACAGATCCAGCAGCATCTGCAGTCGTTGCCAGGCAATGCCGCGCAGCTGCACGAGTGGCTGCCACGGCTGAGCTGCCCGCAGCCCCTGGACCGTCGCGTGCAGGCGGCGCTGGCCCGCATCACCCAGCACCTGCCCGGCCCGGTGCCGGCCGCCGATATCGCCGAGGCCGCGCATCTGTCGACCAGCCAGCTGCATCGGCGCTTCCAGTCCGACCTGTCCGTGACCCTGCGCGGCTGGGTGCTGTGGCAACGGCTGCGCAGCGCGCTGGCGCATCATCTGCGCGGGCACAGCCTGACCGACAGCGCACATGCTGCCGGTTTCTCCGACCTTCCCCACCTCTCGCGCAGTCTGCGCCGCATGTTCGGCATCAGCGCCGCACAACTGCAGGGCCTGCAGCTGCACGCGGCCTGACGCCCCGATCAACCGCGCCTGCGCAGACCCTCCGGCAGCTCCGGCACATCGCCATGCGGCAGCTCGCGGAACGGCGCCAGCAGTTGTGCGGAATACGCCTGTGGATAGCCCGGCTGGCTGCCAATGCCCAGATCACGCTGCCCCAGCCGATAGCCCGGCGCATCGAACGCCGTCCCCAGCAGGTGGTCCCACACGGTCAGGAACAAGCCGAAATTGACGTCGCCCGCAGTGCCATAGCGGATGTGGTGGAAGCGATGCAGCGGCGCCCATGCCATCACCCTGCCCAGCACACCGGGGCGCATGTCCACGTTGGAATGCTGCAGCAGCAACTGGATCGCAATGGCAAACGCCAGCACCGCGGCCACCGGCATCGGCATTCCCAGCAGCAACAGCGGCAATACACCGCCCACTGCTTCGGCGGCCTGGTGCAGCGGGTGTTTCATCAATCCATTGAAACCGTACATGCGGGTCACGCTGTGATGCACCGCATGCAGCCGCCACAACCAGCCGATGCGATGGCTGGCGTAGTGGACCAGGGTGATGCCAAGGTCAGCCGCGATGATCGCCACCAGCACCTGCAGCGCGAATGGCCACTGCATCGGCCAGATGTGCCAGGGCACGATCGCCGCCAGCAGCGGCACCGTGGCGATCGACAGCAGGTTCAGGCTTTCATTGACCAGCGCATGCAGCGTGTCACGCACACGGTCGCCCTGGTCGTGGTTGAACGCCGGGTCGTAGGGCCACATCCGCTCGGCAGCAAACGAGACCGCGATGGCGACAGCCAGCAGGGCAAGCAGCCACACCGGGTCACCGTGATGGTGACCGACCCAGCCGATGGCGGCAGCAACAAAACCCAGCAGGAACAACGGGGCATACAGGCGGAGCATCCAGTGCTTCATGGGCAACCCGGGAAGTGAGGGGCCTGCATGTTGGCGGGGCGTACAGACGGTCGGCTTGAACAAACGGCGCAACACCTCGCCTCGTCCATCCACGCATGGCGTGGTTCTACAATGGCGGCCTCATCGCGGCCGGGACCGGCATGGACTCCTTCACCTTGATGCGTGCCTTCCGCCGCATCGTCGAACGCGGCAGCCTGGCCCGCGCCGCCGAAGACCTGGGCCTGTCGCCAGCAGGGCTGAGCAAGCAGCTGCGTACGCTGGAAACGCACCTGGGCGTAGTGCTGCTGCAGCGGACCACCCGCCGCATGAGCCTGACCGAAACCGGCCATGCCTATTATCGCGAATGCTGCCGCCTGCTCGATGAGCTGGACGCCCTGGAACGCGGCATCGCCCAGCAGCGCGGTGAAGTGAGCGGACGCCTGCGCGTCAATGCACCACAGTCGTTCGCGCTGAGCACGCTGTCGCCGCTGCTGCCACGTTTCCTGCAGCAGCATCCGCAGCTTGCGCTCGACCTGGTGATGGAAGACCGGCTGCTCGATGCGGTCGGCGAAGGCTTCGATGTATCCCTGCGCATCCGCGCCGAGCTGGAAGATTCGCGGCTGGTCGCACGCCGCCTGGCGTCGCTGCAGCAGGTGCTGTGCGCGGCGCCGTCCTACCTGCAGCACCATCCGGCACCGCAGATGGTGGTGGAACTGCAGGCGCACAGCGTGCTCGGCTACAGCCTGTCCGATTCACCCGGCAGCTGGCCGCTGCTCGGTCCCGATGGCCAGGTCACGGTGACCCTGCCGACACGGGTCACCGCCAACAACAGCCTGCTGCTGCGTGACCTGCTGGTCGCCGGCGTCGGTATCGGTGCGCTGCCCTCGTTCCTGGCCGCACCGGCGCTGGCCAGCGGCGAGCTGCAGCAGGTGCTGCCCGACCATCGCTATCCGCCGCGGTTCGTCTACGCGGTCTACCCCACCGCGCGCCACCTGCAACCGAAGGTACGCGCCTTCATCGATTTCCTGCACGCCGAGCTGCCCGCCTGCGCCGGGCTGGATTCGTAACCGCCAGCGAAAACTGAGCTGCCCGCCGCGTGCTGTTTCGGCCCGGCGGCGCTGCCTACTCTGCCGCCTCCCCTCTCACGGACGGCAGGCCGATGATCGCCTCTCCTTCACTGACCACCACTGCACCGGTGGTCGATTTCTTCCATGACGTGGTCTGCGGCTGGTGCTTCGTGCTCGCCCCGCGCCTGCAGCAGGTCTCGGCCGAACTCGGCATCCAGGTCCGCCACCGCAGCTTCGTGCTGCAGGACTCGCGCGAACAGATGATCGAGGTGTTCGGCTCGATGCCGCGCGCCAAGGCCATCATCCTGCGCCACTGGGCCGACTGCGCCGCGCATGAAGACACCGCACGCATCGATATCGACGGCATGCGTGCACAGGACTTCGAGTATCCCTCCGGCTGGCTCGGCGCGCTGGCCTGCCAGGCCGCCGGCATGCTCGGCGGCAACGACGCGCACGGCGCGATGTTCGATGCCGTGCAGTGGGCACACCTGCACCAGCATCGCAACATCGGCGATGCCGAAGTGCTGCTCGATATCGCCGAACACCTGGGTCATCGGCGTGGTGTCTTCGCCGACCGGATGCGCAGCGACGAGGTGCGCCAGCGCGTGCAGGCCGACCGCGCTGAAGCTGCCGCGCTCGGCATCCGCTCCATTCCCACCGTCATCACCGGCAACGGTCTGCGCCTGCAGACCCTGCCGCTGCCGCAACTGCGCCAGGCCCTGGCGCCGCTGGTCGCGGCCTGAGCCGCACCGTTCCCCCACCCTGCAAGGAGATTTCCCATGACCCCACGTACCCTGGGCACCGCCCTGGCCCTGCTGCTGGCCGGCGCCGCCGTCAGCATTCCCGTATCCGCACACGAACGCGTTCCTTCCGGCCAGCAGGTCGGCACCAGCCCCTGGGGGCCGAAGGACGAGATCGGCCGCCTCAACCTGATCACCGAGGCCTCGCGCGCGGCGATCCTGTCGCGGGTCAGCGGCGGCAAAGCCTACGATCTGGCCACCGAGTATTACGTCGGCATGCCCAGCTGGCAGGATGCCGGCGACCCGCACTACCAGTTCTGGATGACCCACACCCCGCGCGGCACGGTGATGGATGACCCGATGAGCGTGGGCGAGGCGATGAACCTCACCCGCAGCTACACCGGCACCGCGTTCTCGATGTACAGCCACACCGGTACCCACATCGATGCGCTGAACCACTTCGGCATCCATGGAAAGATCTGGAATGGCTTCGAGGCCGACAAGCACCTCGGTGACCGCGGCTGGAACGTCACCGGTATCGAGAAATTCCCGCCGCTGATCGCCCGTGGCGTGCTGATCGACGTAGCCGGTGCCAAGGGCATGGACATGCTGCCAGACAGCTACCGCGTCACCCGCCAGGACCTGAAGGATGCGCTGGCGCGCCAGCACGTGCAGTTGCAGCAGGGCGACATCGTGCTGATCCGCACCGGTCGCATGCGCCTGTTCGAACAGCCCAGGGCCTACATGGCCAACCCGCCGGGTATGGGCCTGGATGCGGCGCGTTTCCTGGTCGAGGACAGCGGCGCGATGATCGTCGGCGCCGACAACCTCAGCTTCGAGACCTTCCCCTCCGAAGTGTCCGACGACTACGTGCCGCTGCACACCTACCTGCTGGCGCAGCAGGGCGCGCCGATCATCGAACTGGTGGCGCTGGATGAACTGGCCCGTGACAAGGTCTACGAGTTCGCCTTCATCGGTGGCCCGCTGAAGATCCGCGGTGGCGACGCCGCCCCGCTGCGCCCGGTGGCCCTGCCGGTCCGCCCGTGACCCGATAGCACCGGGCCAGGGTGAAGGCCACTCCGGCAAACCACGGTGGGTGCCGACCTTGGTCGGCACCGTCTTCCCCATCCACGCATGGCGTGGATCTACTGCGGAGGCCGGCTTTTCTGCATCCAGGCCACCCATTCCCCAGTAGATCCACGCCATGCGTGGATGCCTTACCTCCTTCAGCAAGCTGAAACCCCACCCTCCGATTTCATTAGTAATATTACTCACAAGCCGAGTAGCATGTCCGGTCTCAGCCCCTGATACCGGCCTGTCGATACTCGCTCCATGCCTGCCGTTTCCGCCAATTCCTGCCGCTTCCCGCCAGCCCGGCACCTCCCTCGGAGGACCGGCTGATGGGCGCCGTCGTCGCCCTCGACCGCCTGCTGGACGGCCGCCAGGTCTGGCGCGGGCCGGCACGCCAGGGCCAGGCCAGCGACCATCTGGCCAGTGGCCACCCGGCGCTGGACGCGCGCCTGCCCGGCGGTGGCTGGCCGGCCAGCGGGCTGTGCGAAGTGCTGCAGGCCGCACCCGGGGTCGGCGAACTGGCCCTGGTCTGGCCGGCGCTGGCGAAACTGAGCCAGCGCGAACGGCCGATCGTGCTGGTCGCCCCGCCCTACCGCCCGCATGCCCCCGCATGGGCCGCCGCCGGGCTCGACCTGGCCCAGCTGCAGATCATCCACGCCGCACCCAAGCAGGCCCTGTGGGCGACCGAGCAGTGCCTGCGCTCTGCTGCCTGCGCCGCCGTGCTGTGCTGGCCGCAGCAGGCCGACGATCGCGCCCTGCGCCGCCTGCAGGTTGCCGCCGACAGCGGCCAGTGCCTGGGTTTCGTGTTCCGCGAGGCCCGCGCCGCCCGCAACCCCTCCCCGGCCAGCCTGCGCCTGCAGCTCGACCACGGCCAGGTGCGGGTGTTGAAGTGCCGCGGCGGGCTGCCACCGGCGCAGCCGTTGCCGCTGGCCATCGCCCACTGAGGCCGCGCCATGCACTGGGCCTGCCTGTTGTTGCCGCAGCTGGCGCTGGACAGCGTGCTGCGCCTGCAGCCGGATCCGCAGCGGCCGCTGGTGCTGCTGCAGGGGCCGGCGCAGCGTCGTGTGCTGCGTGCGGTCAGCCCTGCCGCGCGGGCAGCGGGGCTGCGCCCGGGCATGCTGCTGTCGGCCGCGCAGGTGCTGGTGCAGGGCCTGCAGCTGCACGACTACGATCCCAGCGCCGAACAGCACACCCGGCAGTTGCTGGCCAGCTGGCTGTATGCCACCAGTTCGCTGGTCAGCCTCGATTTTCCGCATGCGCTGGTGCTGGAGATCGGTGCCAGCCGTGCCCTGTTCGGCGATTGGCTGACGATCGAACAACGCCTGCGCAACGGCCTGCACGAACTGGGCTTCCGCCATCGCCTGGTCGCCGCCCCCAACCCGCATGCCGCGCGCGTGCTGGCCAATGTGCACGATGGCCTTGGCATCGACGCGCAGCAACTGCCCGCCGCACTGGCGCAGCTGCCACTGGCGCGCAGTGGCCTGCCCGTTGATGCGGTGACCGTGCTGGCACGCTCCGGCCTGCGCACGCTGGGCGCGGCCTTCGACCTGCCACGCGAAAGCCTGGCTCGCCGCTTCGCCCCCGAGGTGCTGCAGCAGCTGGATGCCGTGCGCGGCCTGGGCAACGTACCGTTGCGCTATTACCAGCCGCCGGACCGGTTCGATGCGCGCATCGAATTCGAATACGAGATCGAATCCAGCCAGGCCCTGCTGTTCCCGCTGCGGCGCCTGCTGCTGGACCTGGCCGCGTTCCTGTGTTCGCGCGATGGCGGCGTGCAGCGTTTCGACCTGCATTTCGAGCATGACCTGCTGCCGGCCAGCGTGCTGACCATCGGCCTGCTGGCCCCCGAACGCGATGCGGCGCTGCTGTTTGAGATCGCGCGCAACCGCATGGAAGCCTTCGCCCTGCCCGCCGGCAGCCGTGCGTTGCGCCTGCAGGCCGAGCAGCTGCCGCCGTTCGTGCCGGCCGCGCGTGATCTGTTCGATACGCGTCCAGCGCAGGCGATGCCATGGACCCAGCTGCGCGAGCGCCTGCGTGCCCGCCTCGGCGATGACGCCGTGCAGCCACTGGCCGTGCAGGCCGACCACCGCCCCGAACGTGCCAGCGGCACCCAGCCACTGGCCAAGCCACCGGCTTACTGGCCGCTGCGCCCCGGCTGGCTGCTGGATACGCCGCAGCCGCTGCGCGATCCGCGCCTGCGTATCGTCGCTGGGCCGGAGCGGATCGAATCGGGCTGGTGGGACCAAGCCGACGCACGCCGCGACTATTACGTGGTGGAAACCGCGCAGGGCCAACGCGGTTGGGCCTTCCGCACGCGCAATGATCCGCATGCACCGTGGATGCTGCACGGCTGGTTCGGTTGAGCCCCATGCACACCGACCTGCCCGGGTACGCCGAGCTGCATTGCCTGTCGGTCTTCAGTTTCCAGCGTGGTGCCTCCATCGCCGAGGAGCTGTTCGCACGCGCCGCCGGCCAAGGCTATCGCGCACTGGCGATCACCGACGAATGCTCGTTGGCCGGCATCGTGCGTGCCTGGCAGGCGGCGAAGACACACGGCGTGGCACTGATCGTCGGCGCCGAATTCCAGGTTGAAGACGGGCCGAAACTGGCCCTGCTGTGCACCGACCAGGCGGCCTATGCCGGGCTGTGCCAGCTGATCACCACCTGCCGTCGGCGGGCGGCCAAGGGCGAATACCGCTGCCTGCGCGAGGATCTGCATGGACTTCCCGAGGGCCTGCTGTGCCTGTGGTTGGACCGGCAACCGGCGGCCACCGAACTGGAACTGCTGCGCCGTTGTTTTCCGCAGCGCCTGTGGCTGGCGGTGGAGCTGCATCACGAACACGACGACACGCGCCGGCTGCAGCAGTTGCAGGCTTTCGGCGAACGCCACCAGTTGCCACTGGTCGCCAGTGGCGACGTGCACATGCACGTGCGCCGGCGCCGTGCCCTGCAGGACACGCTGACCGCGATCCGCCACCGCTGCAGCGTGGCCGAGGCCGGCTGGCGTCTGTTTGCCAACGGCGAGCGCCATCTGCGCCCACGCACCGCACTGGCCCAGCTGTATCCGCCCGAACTGCTGGCTGAAACCCTACGCATCGCCGAACGCTGCCACTTCACCCTGGACCAGCTGAAATACACCTACCCGCGCGAACTGGTACCCGAGGGCCACGACCCGGACAGCTGGCTGCGCGCCTTGGTCGAGAAAAATATTCCCTGGCGTTGGCCAAAGGGCATCGAGCCCGCGCAACGTGAGCAGATCGAACACGAGCTGGACCTGATCGCGAAGAAACAGTACGCGTCCTACTTCCTCACCGTGCAGGACATCGTAGGCTTCGCGCGCAGCAAGGATATTCTGTGCCAGGGGCGCGGTTCGGCGGCCAATTCGGCGGTGTGTTTCGTACTGGGCGTGACCGAGATCGACCCGGCGCGCAGCAACCTGCTGTTCGAGCGCTTCATCTCCGCCGAGCGTGATGAACCACCGGACATCGATATCGATTTCGAACACGAGCGCCGCGAGGAAGTGCTGCAGTACGTGTTCAACCGCTATGGCCGCGAGCGTGCCGCGTTGACTGCGGTGGCGATCAGCTACCGTGGCCGCAGCGCGATCCGTGATGTCGCCCGTGCGCTGGGCCTGCCGATGGACCAGGTCAACGAATTGGGC
Organism: Stenotrophomonas sp. HMWF023; assembly: GCF_003060985.1. Taxonomy (NCBI): domain Bacteria; kingdom Pseudomonadati; phylum Pseudomonadota; class Gammaproteobacteria; order Lysobacterales; family Lysobacteraceae; genus Stenotrophomonas; species Stenotrophomonas sp. HMWF023. The sequence continues at coordinate 35,987 of NZ_QAIJ01000101.1, read as the reverse complement.
GCGGCGATGGATCATTGGGGCGGCAACATTCCGCTGCCGGAAACCCTGCGCGAGCGCGGTTTCGATCCGGAAACACCGTTGATGCGGCGGTTGCTGGCATTGACCGCCGAGCTGATCGATTTTCCGCGCCACCTGTCGCAGCATCCGGGCGGCTTCGTGATTTCCGAACACCCGCTGTCGACGCTGGTACCGGTGGAGAACGCGGCGATGGCCGACCGAACCGTCATCCAGTGGGACAAGGACGACCTGGATGCCACCGGCCTGATGAAGGTCGACTGCCTGGCACTGGGCATGCTCACCGCCATCCGCAAATGCCTGGCGATGCTGCAGCAGCATGGCCTGCATGCAGGGCGGATGGATGCCATTCCCTCCAAGGATAAAAGGACCTACGACATGATCTGCGCCGCCGACACCATCGGCGTGTTCCAGATCGAATCGCGCGCACAGATGGCGATGCTGCCGCGCATGCAGCCACGCGAGTTCTATGATCTGGTGATCGAAGTAGCAATCGTGCGCCCCGGCCCGATCCAGGGCGACATGGTCCATCCTTACCTTGAGCGGCGGCGGATCCTGCGCGAACAAGGCCCTGAGGCACTGAACGATCCGGACAATCCACTCTACCCACCGCAGCTGGAACGCGTGTTCGCACGCACGCTGGGCGTACCGCTGTTCCAGGAACAGGTCATGCAGCTGGCGGTGGATGCGGCCAACTACACCGCCGGCGAAGCCGATGCCCTGCGCCGCTCGATGGCCGCCTGGAAGCGTCGTGGCGGCCTGGAGCCCCATCGCGAAAAGCTGCTGGCTGGCATGTTGGAAAACGGCTTCAGCCTGGAATATGGCGAGCACCTGTTCGAGCAGATCAAGGGCTTCGGCGATTACGGTTTCCCGGAAAGCCACGCGGCCAGCTTCGCCCTGCTCACCTATGCCAGCTGCTGGCTGAAGTGCCATCACCCGGCCGCGTTTGCCGCCAGCCTGATCAACAGCCAGCCGCTGGGCTTCTACAGCCCCGACCAGCTGCTGCAGGATGCGCGCCGGCATGGCATCACCGTACTGCCGGTGGACGTGCGCCACAGCGATTGGGACTGCACGCTGGACTTCAGCAAGGGCGCGGCGGCAATCCGCCTCGGCCTGCGCCTGGTCGATGGCTGCAGCGAACCGGCCGCGCAGGCCATCATGCGCGAACGCGCGCGGCGTCCGTTCTACGATGTCGGCGACCTCTGCCAGCGCGCCGCACTGGATCGTCGCCAGCAGGGCCTGCTCGCCGATGCGAGCGCGCTGCGCGGCCTCAGCGGCCATCGCCACCGTGCACGCTGGGATATTTCCGGCGTGGAGAACCGCCTGCCGTTGTTCGACCAGGCACGCGCCACCGCCGAAGCGCGCGTGGCCCTGCCCCTGCCCAGCGCCTGGGAAGACATGCAGGCCGATTACCGCAGCACCGGCACCACCCTCGGCCGCCATCCAATGTCGTTCCTGCGTGCGCAGCTGCGAACCCGCGGCTGCCTGGATGCCGCGCAGCTGGGCAACCACGGCCATGGCCGGCGTGTACGCATCGCTGGCCTGGTACGCATGCGCCAGCGCCCGCAGACCGCCAGCGGCGTCACCTTCCTTACCCTGGAAGATGAAACCGGTATGGTCAACGCCGTGGTCTGGCGACATCTGGCCGACCGCCAGCATCACATCCTGGTAGACACGCAGCTGATGCAGATCGACGGTCGCCTGGAACGCGTGGATGGCGTGCAGCATGTGATCGTGCAGCGCATGCATTGCCTGGACCAACTGCTGCAGGGACTGCGCAGCCACAGCCGCGACTTCCATTGACGATACACATCGTCACACAACGCACTGGCCACGATCGACCGGATTCCGCTATCGTCGGCCATGTCCAAGGAAGGAATACACAATGGCTCGTGCCCTGACCCTGACCACCCTGGTGGTCGCCATACTCGCGTTGCTCGTTTCCGGCTGGACTGCCTGGAACCTGCATCGCAGCCAGTCACCGCAGCGCGTGATCGAGGCGCGCGGCCTGATCATCCACGATGCCAGCGGCCAGCCACGGGTGATCCTCGGCGCCCCGGTCCCCGATCCCCTCAGCCAGGGCCGCCCGCAGGGGCCGCGTGCCACCGCCCTGTCCGGCGTGATCCTGCTCGGCCCCGATGGTTCCGAGCGCGGCGGCTACGGCACCAGCGACCGGGGTGGCGAAGCCCTGCTGACCCTTGACGATGCCACCGGCACCACCGAAGTCTTCAAAGTGGTCGCCAACCCGGACCGCGGCGCCAGCCTGATGGTCAAGCACCAGAACAACACCGGCGCCATGCTGAGTTCCTGGCAGGGCAAGCCGGAACTGGTGTTCCTCGACGACAGCGGCCAGTCCTACTACGTGCGCCCCGGCGCCAGCGCTGCCCCCTGACCTGCTTTTGTAGAGTCGAGCCATGCTCGACTTCTTTTGGCAGAAGCAGTCGAGCATGGCTCGACTCTACAAACCGCACACCGCCGCCAGGTCATCGGCCAACCGGCGCTGCTGCGGCGGGCCGAGTGCCGCACAGGTGATGCGCAGCCCATGCGCCGGTGCAGACACGGCAAAGACTTCACCCCCGCGCACATGCCAGCCACGCGCCGCAAGCGCCAGCACCTGCGGCGTACTGTCGGCCGGCAGTGGCAGCCACAGATTCAAGCCTTCCATCGGCACGGGTGTCGGCAGCCCGCGCGCCTGCAACAGCGCCTGCAGTCCCTGCAGCCGCTGCTGGTAGCGTTCACCGGCCGCTGCGACCTTCGCCCGTTGCTGCGTCGACTCCAATACCGCACTGACCGCATCCTGCAACAGATGGCTGACCCAGCCGGTGCCCGCCGCCAAGCGCAGGCGCAGGCGCGCCGCGGTCTGACCATCGCAGGCCAACCAGGCCACGCGCAGGTCCGGGCCCAATGCCTTGGACAACGAACGCAGCAGCGCCCAACGCCGACCGTCCATCGGCAGCACCGAGTGATAGGCCTGTTGCGAGAGCAGCGCGTAGTGATCGTCGATCAGCACCGCCACCTGCGGATAGCCGGCCAGCAACTGGCGCAGCGAACGCGCACGCTTCGCATCCAGGCTGGCACCGGTGGGATTGTGCGCGCGCGGGGTCAGCAGCACCGCACGTGCGCCGGCATCCAGCGCCTGCCGCAGTGATTCCACCTGCATGCCGTGCGCATCCACCGCCACCGGCAACGGCGCGTGTCCGGCCGCACCGAGTACGTTGAGGCTGCCCAGGAAACAGGGATCCTCCACTGCGATGCGGTCCCCCGGCAGCAGCCACGCCGACAACAGACGCTCGATGCCATCGACCGCGCCATGGGTCAGTTCCAGCGCATAGCCCGGCGGGCAATCGGCATCCAGCGAGGCCCGTGCCAGGCGTTGCATGCGTGGATCTACCGTCTCCACCCCATACAGGCGCGAGGCCGTCGCAGCTACACGCAGGCTGGGCAGGCAGCGTGGATCCGGATTGCCGCCGGCCAGATCATGCAGGGCCAACCCCGGTGCACTGCCCTCGCGTGCCATCGTCGCCGGCAGGCCGCGCACCACGGTGCCGCGACGCCCTGCCGTACTGGCCAGGCCTGCCGCGTCCAGCCGCTTGTAGGCGGCGGCCACGGTATTGCGGTTGACCCCCAGCTGATCGGCCAGATCCCGCACCGGCGGCAGCACGCTGCCCGCCGCCAGATGGCCACTACCGATGCCCTCGCGGATGCTGTCGAAGATCGCTTCGGCGCTGCTCCCGGTGATTTTCATTTTGTCCTATGCCAAACTATCTCTTGTCCTGTGCCAGTGTATCCCACCCTGGCCACCCCGCACCGGAGGTGCCCCATGTCCCTCGCCCCCGCCGACTGGCCCGTCGCCCAGTCCGTCGAACAGATCGCCGCCAACCTGGCCACCGTGCGCCAGCGCATCGCCAGCGCCTGTGCCCGCGCCGGTCGTGATCCGGCCAGCGTACGCCTGCTGCCGGTCAGCAAGACCGTCGATGAAGCACGCATCCGCATGGCCGTAGCCGCCGGTTGTCACGAACTGGGCGAAAACAAGGTGCAGGAGGCGCAGCGCAAGGCCGAGGCCATGGCCGACCTTGGCGTGCACTGGTCGGTCATTGGCCACCTGCAGACCAACAAGGCCCGCTACGTCGCACGCTTCGCCAGCGAGTTCCAGGCGCTGGACAGCCTGCGCGTGGCCGAGGCGCTGCAGCAGCGGCTGCTGCTGGAGGATCGCACGCTGGATGTGTTCGTACAGGTCAACACCTCGGCCGAGCCCAGCAAATACGGCCTGGAGCCGGCCGCGGTGGCCGACTTCGTGCAGCAGCTGCCTGCCTTCGACCGCCTGCGCGTGCGCGGCCTGATGACCCTGGCCATCTTCACTCCCGAGGTGGAACGCGTGCGCGCCTGCTTCGTGCGCCTGCGAACGCTGCGCGATCAGCTGCAGCAGACGGCACCGGCTGGCCTCGACCTGTCGCAGCTGTCGATGGGCATGTCCGGTGATTTTGAAGTCGCCATCGAGGAAGGCGCCACCGTCGTCCGTGTCGGCCAGGCGATCTTCGGTGCACGCTCCACGCCCGACAGCTTCTACTGGCCCATCCCGGGAGCACCGGCATGAAGCGCGCCGTTGCCCTGCAGCACGTAGCCTTTGAAGATCTCGGCACCCTGCAGCCGCTGCTGCTCGCACAAGGGTGGCAGGTACAGGTCCTGCAGGCTGGCGTGGATGCACTCGATGCCGCCGAAGATGCTGATCTGCTGGTGCTGCTGGGTGGCCCGATCAGCGTCAACGATGACGCGGCCTATCCATTCCTCGCCGCCAGTATCGCGTTGCTGCAGCGTCGGTTGCAGCAGCAGCGGCCGACGCTCGGCATCTGTCTCGGCGCCCAGTTGATGGCGCGCGCACTGCACGCCGACATCGCCCCCACCGGTGGCAAGGAAATTGGTTTCGCACCGCTGTTGCTCACCGATGAAGGCCAGCGCTCGCCATTGCAGGCATTGCAGGGCATCCCGGTGCTGCACTGGCATGGTGAAGCCTTCGAACTGCCGGAAGGCGCACGCCGCCTCGCCAGTACGCCCGCCTGTCGCCACCAGGCCTTCGCCATCGGCCATCACGCCCTCGCCCTGCAGTGCCATCCCGAACTGGACGCGCGCCAGTTCGAGCGCTGGCTGATCGGCCACGCACTGGAACTGGCCGAGGCCGGCATCGATCCCATCGACCTGCGCGCGCAGGCCCGGCGCTATGGCGGGCCTCTCGCCGCCGCGGCGACCGCGATGTTCCATCAGTGGCTGCACGATCTGCCGGAGACCCGCCCATGCACTACCGCCTGACCATCCAGCACAACGGCATCCATTGGGGCCATGTCGACTGCGACGGTCCCAACGCGCTGCAACGCATCGATGCCATCGCCGCACGCCTGCCCGCTGCCGAAGGCTTCACCCTGCAACGGCAGATGGGCATCGGCGAGGAGCGCATCCTCTCCAGCACTGCCGATGGCCTGCGCGTGCTGGCCGCACAGATCCAGTACCGCGATCTCTGACCATCGTGCTGGTAGTGCCGGCTGCTGGCCGGCACCCGGCGCGAGAACACGTTTGCCGGCCAGCGGCAGGCACTACCCGGCTACCCACTCCCATGCGAAGCTTCACGCATGTTGAAACTGTCACGCGGCACCATCGATGGCCTGCGCATTGCCCCACGCTGGCCCGCGTCACAGGTCATCGTCGAGGCCGAGGTCCTGCAGCGCCTGCTCGATGCGCAGGCACTGCTGCCGTCCACCCTGCGCCTGCTGGTCACCCGTGGCTTCGAATGCCGCCAGGGACAGCTGGGCGGCTTCCGGCGCCTGGTCCGGCGGCTGGGCATCGCCGTGTTCCGCTGCTGCTACCGGCATCGCCATGATGAGATCGACGCCATCTTCGGTGCCAATGGCCACGACCTGGACGGGCGTCATGTGGATGTCTCGCTGGTCCTTCACGGCCAGCGCCTGCGCCTGCTTCCGCTGGGCGTGTTCACTCCACTGCGCTGGCAGCAGCAGCGCGTCAGCCGCCATGCCGACGCCGTTGCAGCGGCCAAGGATGCGCTGCAGCAGTGCGGCTTCGATCTGCACCCCAACGCCACGGAGAGCCTGCAGATCCACTGCGACTATCGCGGCATCACGCTGGCGGAACCGTCGCGTTGATCGACGTTCCCCGCGCACTGCAGGCAACCTGCACCGACCTTCAGCAACGGCTGGGCCGGATCGACAACCTGTCGGGCAATGGTGAACGCCGCCTCATCATCGAAGGAGAGCTGCTGCGGTTCCCCTATCGTATCTACGCGGACGCCACGGACCTGTTCCGGCTCGCATCCCATCTGCAGGGCGATGCGCGTGCCCTCTGCCTCTGCCTGCTCTCGCGTCACTGCGACGGACATGTACGGCAACGTGCGATCGAAACGCTGGGTCCCTCGCCGATGCCCTGGGTGCATGCCTTCCATCTCGCGTTGCTGGGTGAGTACGTGGACGAGATCGCATCGACCGTGGCGATCCAGGCGCGGCACACCGGCCTGCAGCGCTATGCCGCGCTTATCGGCGAGAACCGCGCCTTCGTCGACCTCTGCCGGCAACGCGCCGCCAGCTACTGGGATGCCTACTACCGCGCCCGCTACTCCAGCCTGCACCTGTTCCCGGCGCACCGCCTGCTGCTGCAGATGGCCCACGCCGCGCGCTCGCCTTAGCGCTCTCTGCACGTGCCAACGCACGTCGGCTCGGCAAGACAGCAAGACAGGCACACCCTGCCTCCCTCTGCAGCTAGATGCAAATGATTCTTCTTTACTGTAAGGTAATGCCGCTGCCCTTGCCGCCGCGGGCTGTTCCCTTCCCCAGCCTTCGCCTGCCCCGTGCCCACGCCTGTCGAATCGACGGATGTCGCGCAGCTGTGCGCCGCCCACTATCGGCCGCTGCACGCCCACGTCCGTCGCAAACTCCCACAACGCAGTGACGCCGATGATGTCGTCCAGGAAACCTGGCTGCGTGTCGTCAAAGTCGCCGCCAGCGGCCTGCTCAGCAATGGCCGCGCCTATCTGTATCGCGTCGCCCACAACCTGATCGCCGACCACTATCGCCTGATCCAGCGGCGTCGCGAAGAGGCCTTGGACGACGCGCAGCTGCAGGCCATCGCCGATCCCGCCCCGTTGCCCGAGCAATGCCTGCTCGATGCCGAACAACTGCGTCACCTCGACGCGATCATCGCCGCCCTGCCGCCGCGCTCGCGCGAGGTGTTCCTGCTGGCGCGCGTCGAGCAGTGCAGCCTGGCCGACATCGGCCGCCAGCTTGGCATCAGCCGGCAGACCGCGCATGGCCATCTGCTGCGCGCGCTGGTGGCCCTGCAGCAGGTGCCCGCCGCATGAGCCAGGATCCGATCGCCCGAGAGGCGGCGCGCTGGTGGCTGCATGCGCACGACGAACAGCGCGACGAAGCCGCCTTCAGCCAGTGGTATGAGGCCGATCCGCGCCACGCGGCGCAGTACCAGCACCTGTTGCAGCTGTGGCAGGCCGGTGCAGCACTGCCGAGCCTGCAACGACAACAGCAGCGTCGCCAGCGCCGGCGACTGCGCGAAGCCGGCATCGCCATGTTGCTGCTGTGTGCGCTCGGCCTCTACACCCGGCACAACGCGCTCCCGCCGGAACACACACTGCGCACGGCATCAGGCGAAATCAAAGAGGTGCGCCTGCAGGACGGTTCTCGCCTGCAGCTCTCGCCGGACAGCGAACTGGGCGTGCGCATCGATGCAAACCGGCGTGCGCTGCAGCTGCGGCACGGCCAGGCCTGGTTCCAGGTCGCACCTGATCGCGGCCGTCCGTTCCAGGTGCATACGCCGCACGGTACGGTCACGGCGCTGGGTACTGCCTTCGACATCGCGGTCAGTGGCGATGCCAGCATAGTGACCGTCACCGAACATCAGGTCCGCGTGGACAGTGGCTCGGGCAGCAGCGAAGCGGCCACCGGCCAGCAGCTGCGCTTCGATGGCACTGCGCCCTCGGCTGCGCTTGCAGCAGCCCCTGCGCAGCTGGCATGGCGCGAACGAAGGCTGGCCTGGGTCTCCGCGCCGCTGGCTGATGTCGTCCAGGATCTGGATCGCTGGCACGGCGGCCATACCTGGATCGCCGGCGACGCACTGCGGCGGCAGCCGGTCACGGTGCTGGCCGACGCGGATACGGCCGCGCGCAGCCGCGACCAGCTGGCCGCCGAACTGCACGTGCGCGTTGTCCGTATCGGGCCCAACCTGCAGGTGTGGCTGCCGTCGAAGGCCTCGTCCGATGCGCGCTGAACGCATCGACCCTGACATCCGGGCTGCTGCTGCGTCTTCCCAGGGTGACGACGCACTGCGTCACTCCCTGGAGCCCACGATGCTGTCCCACCGCCCCCTTGTTCTTGCGCTGTCTCTTGCCTGCGCCGGTATCGCCCCCGTGCTTGCTGCCACCGCGCAGGCACAGACCAGCGCAACCCGCCGCTACGACATTCCCGCGCAGCCGCTGGTCACCGCGCTGGACGCCTACAGCCGCCTCAGCGGCGTCGATCTGGTGATCGGCCGTGCCCTGCCGGCCAACCAGAGTGCACCCGCCCTGCAGGGGGACTTCGACGACAGCCAGGCATTGGCACGGCTGCTGGCCGGCAGCGGCCTGCGCGCGCGCTTCATCGATGCACGCCGTGCCACCCTCGAACCGGCGCCAGCCAGCACCGACGATGGCAGCCGCCAGACCGGCCCGCTGCGCGTGCAGGGGCGCACCGCCCATGCCATTGCTCCGGGTACCGGTGCAAGCCAGTACATTCCGGCCACGCAGGATGGCTTCGCGCCGAAGATCGGCAGCGAACGGGTCGCCATGGCCGAGCGCCAGGACGGCAACAGCCTGCTGCGCTCGATGCCCGGCACGCACAGCTTCCATTCGCGCAGCCAGCCCGGCCTACAGGTCAACATCCGCGGCATGGCCGGCGCAGGCCGGGTCAACACCATGATCGACGGCGTCACCCAGACCTTCCGCAACAACGCCGGCCATGGCTCGGGCGGCCCGTTCGCCTACGTGGACCCGTTCCTGTTGGCAGGCGTCGACGTACAGCGCGGCGCGGTCAGTGGTGGCGATGGTGCCGGCACGCTGGCCGGCAGCGCCAACTTCCGCACCCTGGACATCGAAGACCTGGTCTCCGATGGCCGCGATTGGGGGCTGCGTGCTGGCTACCGGCATGGCAACAACGGCTATGGCAGCGGACGTACCTTCGCCGGCGCTTGGCGCCATAGCGAAGACGGCGGCGACCGCCAGTTCGGCCTGTTGGCAGCAGCCAGCAGCAGCCGCAGCAGTGAATACGCAACGTCCCGCGGCCAGAAAAACAGCGCCGACCCCGGCAGCCAGCAACCCAGCAGCTGGCTGCTGAAGGCGCGCCTGCAGCCCAGCGACCAGCACCGCCTGGACCTGAGCCACATGCGCTATGAAAACGACTTCTACCACAACTATCCCTGGCAGATTTCCGCGCGCAACCAGCGCGCCAGCTACCACTACACGCCCTACTCGCCGTGGATCGACCTGCGCGCCAGCTTCGCCGCCAACAAGACCCGGCTGTTCTATCCGCCGGTGGAAGATTCCAGCTACATCGGCCGGCGTACCCACAGCAGCCTGAGCAGCTGGAACGTGGACAACACCAGCCGCTTCGACATCGGCGCCGTACAGGCACGCTGGAACACCGGCATCAAGCACCAGTCGGACATCTTCGTTGCCGATACCCCCACCCTGCGCGGCGCCAACCCACAAGGGCGCAGCCAACTCGACAGCGTGTTCACCACCCTGGAACTGCAGTACGACATCTACGCGCTGTCGGCGGGCCTGCGCCAGGACCGCTACGGCATCCGTGGCCACGTCCCCACCTGCTCGGATGTGCCTGGGCAATGCCTGGAGATCGGGGGCGGTGGCATCGACGTCGATCGCACCCAGCATGCGCTCAGCCCCAGCCTCTCGCTGTCGGTGCAGGCCACCTACTGGCTGCAGCTGTTTGCCGAAGTCTCGCGCACCTCGCGGCCGCCGCGCGTGCAGGAAATGTTCTTCGAGAAGATCCCGCTGGAAGGCATGAGCGATGCCGACGGCGTCGGCGCCAACCCCTTCCTGCGCCGCGAGCGTTCGCGCAACCTGCAGTTCGGCGCCAACCTCAGCGCCAGCTCGCTGCTGGTCGACGGCGACCTTGCGCAGCTGCGCCTGACCCGCTTCGACAACCGCATCCGCGACTACATCAAGCCGCAGTACCTGCTGATCGTGCATCCGCCGGAAGTCGAACCGTTCGTAGTGCCGATCGACAGCGACCCGCAGCTCAACGCGTGGACCGACAGCCTGGACGTGGGCGACTTCAGCACCACCACGCGCTGGATGAACCATCCCGGCGTGGTGCGCATGCGCGGCCTGGAACTGGAAGCGCACTACGCCAGCGAGCACTACCACGCCACCCTCAGCTGGACCCGCTCGCGCACCAGCGCGCCGGCCATCGAATTCGTCAACCTGGAAGACATCACCGCCCTGCCCGACCGCTACTGGACGCTGGATGTCGGCGGCCGCTGGTGGCAGCAGCGCCTGCAGGCGGGTGTGCGCGCCGAGTACTCCGGCCCCACCGAAGAGGGCTACGACTTCTTCCAGACCCGCAAGACGGGCGGCACCGGCGTGCTGCTGGATTTCTACGCCAGCTTCAAGCCACAGGCCAACACCACGCTGTGGCTGAACATCGAAAACCTGCAGAACAAGGCCTATGACAACAACGCCTCCATCGACAGCATCTTCAGCCCGATCCTGGACCGCGGCAACGGCCGTGGCCGTACCGTCTCGGTGGGCGTCAATGTGGCGTTCTAGCCGGCGCTGGCTGGCGCTGGGGCTGATCGCGCTGGCGGCGGCAGCCAGCGCGCAGCCGATGCCCGGCAAGGTGATCGATCTGGCCAGTGGCAAGGAGCTCGACCAGGCTGCCTTCGTGCAGCGGGTTGCCGCCGCCGAGCGCGTGCTGCTCGGCGAGCGTCACGATATCGATGCCGACCATGACGCCGAACGTTGGCTGCTGCAGGCATTGCAGCAGCGGCGTCCGCAGGGTGCGCTGGTGCTGGAGATGATCGCCAGCGAACGCCAGCCCCGACTGCAGCGTGTGCAGCGCTGGCTGGACAAGGGCAACCGGGCAGAATCGCAACGGCTGGCCGAACTGCTGGACTGGGATGCCCGCTGGCGATGGACACGCTATGGCGGACTGGTACAGATCGCCACCGACAGCGGCATCCGCCTGCAGGGCAGCAACCTGTCGCGCGCTGAAGTCGACACGCTGCTGGCGTCATCGCCCGAGGTGGTGTTCCCGGTCGACGGCGCGCGGCAGCGGTTGTCAGCGGTGGTGCTGGCCCAGCACGCCGACGCCGCGCCCATGCTCGATGGCATGCTCGCCGTTCAGCACGCACGTGACACACGGATGGCGCAGGCGTTGATGCAGTCGCCGCCCCCCGCCCTGCTCGTCGCCGGCCGTTGGCATGTGCTGCGTGGCACCGGCGTACCCGGTTATCTGCCAGCATCTACGCCAGCGTTGGTGATCGCGCTGGCATCAGTCGACGAAGATGTGGCGGGCGATGACGCCGACCTGTTGTGGGTGGTCGGCGATGAGTGAGCGTCGGCAGCACTGGCAAGCGGTGACGATCAGCATCGGGCTGCACCTGCTGCCGTTGCTGCTGTTCGTACGTTGGGTATCCACTCCGCCGCTGCTACCACCGCCGGAACAGGACGTGCGCATCAGCCTGCGCCTGCTGGCGCCGGCCACGCCCCCGCAGCCGGTGGAAGAGCTGCAGGCCGA
>NZ_QAIJ01000101.1:12462-24148 GCF_003060985.1 Stenotrophomonas sp. HMWF023 | reverse complement strand
GCGTGGCGGCCCCCGAAGGCAACCTCGCCGCCAGCGAGAAGAATGGCGACGGCCACCAGCCCTTGCCCGTGGCCCCGCCTGCGGCCGCGACCGATGCCCGTTCCGCACCGGCATCGATCACGGCCGCACCGCCTGCCCCGGACGCGCCACCGGCGGACTTCCAGGCCGGCGCCGCCAGCGACCAGTGGGAAGCCCGCCTGATGGCGCGGCTGGAGCGTTACCGCTACTACCCCGCCGTAGCGAGGTCGCGGCGCCAGCAGGGCACCGCATGGGTCAGGGCCAGCATCAGCCGCGACGGCCACCTGCTGGCATTGCGCCTGGAGCAGCCCAGCGGACAGCCGATGCTGGATGAAAGTGCGCTGCAGACATTCCGCCGCGCGCAGCCCCTGCCGCGGATTCCAGAAGAATTGCCGGCTCCGCAGGAACTGGTGGTGCCGGTGGAGTACTACCTGCGCTAGGCGCTGTAGGCCTCGGCCTCGATCTCGAACAGCATTCCGTCCAACGCCAGCCGCGGCACCGGAATCAGCGTGCAGGTCGGTGCCGGGCGGTTGGCCCAGCGCCGCCGCACCTGGCGGGCGATGATGCCCAGGCGGTCCTCATCGTGGTCGACCACCAGGATCCGCAGTCGCGCAACATCGGTCAGGTCCGCATGGGCCGAGCGCAGCGCGGCCTGCAGATTGTCCAGTGCCTGCGACACCTGCTCCTCGAAGCTGGGCGACAGGTTCCCCTGGTCATCTTCGCCACCCTGCCCGGCGATATGGATCACACGCGCCGGCAGCCGTACCACCGCCACGTGCGAATATCCGTTGGCACTGGGATCGTGCAGACCGGGGGGATCGAACAGATCCAGCAAGCCATGGCTGAAGTCCGGAGTGGTCAGCAGGTTCATACCGCATGCCTCGTGGGGAATGCGAGGCAGTCTGCGACCTCAACTGCTGTTGAGGTCAAACCTATTGCATGCAACAGAGCGGCCCACCGCACGCAACGGTCGGCTGCAACAACATCAGGTCCATGCCGGGTCCGCGGTGAAATCGATCGTCAACCAGAACGTGCTGCTGCGCGCGTCCATCCGCACCGCGATCTCATCGCGCATCGCATCCACCTCACCTACCGTGCCCAGCGGCGTCGACGGCGAGGTCAGGATGTGGATCTCGATGAACCGCATCCTCCCCATCTTCGCCACATGGCTGGTGAAGCCGGCATAGCCATGCTCGGCCACGAACGCCTGCATCACCCGCTGCACGCGCTCGTCCAGGTCATCGGGTGCCACCTGCAGCACTTCCCGCATGGCCTTCCACGCACTACGCGCTGGCACCGGCAACACCGCCAGGCTTATCAACGCCAGCACCATCGAATCCAGATAAGGCACCCAGTGCTGCCACTGCCCACCGTGCAGCGCCAGCGCCAGCACGAAGGCCAGCACCACCGCCAGGCTCATCAATCCACCCAGCAGCCAGCCACGCACGTCCAGCCACAGCAATGCCGACTGCAACCGGCGCGCGCGCTGGGCCACGAACGCGGCCATGCCCAGGTTGCTGGCACTCAGCAGCGCCGCCCACCAGAGGGCGGGCCCGAACTTCACTTCGTGCCCGCCGGTGGTCAATCCAATCACTGCATTGGCCAGCGCGTACACGCAGGCCAACGACAGAATCACTCCGCCCAGCGCCTCGACCATCGGCTCCAGGTGCCAATAGCCGTACTGGAAGCGCGGGCTGTGCTCCCGCGCTACCAGCCGCAGCACCGACAGCGACACCAGGGTCAGGGCTACGTCGACCAGGCTGTAGATGCCGTCGAACAGGATGGCCTGCGATCCCACCAGCAGGCCACCGATGAAGCCGACCGCGCTGACCGCCACGGTGACCCCGATCGAGAACTTCAGGATGCGTTGCTCGCGCGCGGTATCCATCGTTCGCCGAAGGGCCGACCGTACCGGCTCAGGCCTTCAGCACCTCCACCTTGTAGGACGGCACGTCGCCATCGCGCTCGATGATAAGGCCATGCACATCCGACTCGAAACCCGGGAATCGCGCGTTCTGCTCGCGGGCGATGCGCAGCGACTGGATGATCGGCTCGTCGCGGTCGCCGAAGCGCTCGCCCGGCATGATGGTGGGGATGCCCGGCGGGTACGGCACCAGCATCGTCGCAGCGATACGGCCACTGATCTGCTCGATGTCGACCCGCTCGATCTCGCCCTTCACCAGGTGGTTGTAGGCATCGGCCGGGGTCATCACCGGTGTCGGCAGGTCCACGTACATCTCACGCATCACCTTGGCCACCGCGAACTCCTGGTTGAACGCATGCAGCGCGTCACACAGGTCACGCAGGCCCCAGCCGGCATAGGCATGGGGGTAGTCGGCAGCCAGCGACGGCAGCGCCTGGGTCAGCGGCGCGTTGCGGTCGTACAACTCCTTGAACGCCATCAGTTCGGTGACCAGCGTGCTCCACTTGCCCTTGGTGATGCCCATCGAGAACAGGAACAGCACCGAGTACAGGTTGGTCTTCTCCACGGTGATGCCACGGCCCCACAGGAACTTGCTCAGCACCGCTGCCGGGATGCCCAGCTTGCCCATGCTGCCGTCCATCGACAGGCCCGGGGTCAACAGGGTCACCTTGATCGGATCGATCAGCACATAGTCATCGACCAGGTTTTCGAACCCATGCCAATGCGCATCGGGCTGCAGGTACCATTCCTCACGCTTGGCCACCAGCGGCGCCGGCGTATCGCCCTTGTCCAGGCTGCGCTCGACCTGCGTCGGCTGCCATACGCTGAACCACCAGTCATCGCGCCCCAGATCATCGCGTACGTGCAGCATGGCCCGGCGGAAGGCAATCGCCTCGTCGTGCATTTCCTGCACCAACGAACGACCGGCATCGCCCTCCATCATCTTCGAGGCCACATCACACGCGGCGATCACCCCGTAGTGCGGGCTGGTCGAGGTATGCATCATGAACGCTTCGTTGAAGCGCTCGGCGTCGAGGTCGCGGCTGGCCGAATTGCGCACATGGATCATCGACGCCTGCGAGAACGCGGCCAGCAACTTGTGGGTGGAGTGCGTGGTGAAGATGATCGCATCCTGCTCACGCGGCTTGCCCTTGGCCATGCCGTAGTGGTTCTCGTAGAACGGATGGAACGCGGCATAGGCATACCACGCCTCGTCGAAATGCAGGAAGTCGACCGCGCTGCCGATCTCATCGGCGATCTTCTCGGCGTTGTAGCACAGGCCGTCGTAGGTCGAGTTGGTCACCACCGCGATGCGCAGCTTGGAGCCGGCCTGGTAGGCCTGGCTGGCCAGCGGATTGGCGGCGATGCGCTGCTGAAGCGCTTCCGGAGTGAACTGGTCCAGGCTGATCGGGCCGATGATGCCGTGCGCGTTGCGGCTGGGCGTGAAATACACCGGCACCGCGCCGGTCATGATCAGCGAATGCAGCAGCGACTTGTGGCAGTTGCGGTCGACGAACACCACGTCGCCGCGGGCCACGGTGCCGTGCCACACGATCTTGTTGGCCGTCGACGTACCGTTGGTGACGAAGAAGGTGTGGTCGGCACCGAAGTTGCGCGCGGCCTCGTTCTCGGCGTCCTTGATCGGGCCGGTGTGGTCCAGCAGCGAGCCCAGTTCCGGCACTGAAATCGACAGATCGCTGCGCAGCGTGTTTTCACCATAGAACTGGTGGAAGGCACGCCCGACTGGTGACTTGGTGAAGGCCACGCCGCCGGCATGGCCCGGCGTGTGCCAGGAATAGTTCGACTCGGCTGCGTGATGGATCAGCGCCTTGAAGAACGGCGGCAGCAGGTTCTGCATGTAGTCTTCAGCCGCACGCATCACCTGCCGCGAGATGAAGCTCTTGGTGTCTTCGAACAGGAAGATGAAGCCGTGGATGTACTTGAGCAGCTTGCTCGGCACCTTCTCGATGGTGCGTCGTTCGCCATACAGGAACACCGGAAGATTGGCGCGGCGCGCACTCTGCTCACGCAGGAAGGCGGTCAGGCGCTGGAACTCGCCATCGACCTCCTCGCTGCCGTCGATCGAGATCAGCACCGCCGAAGCGGCCACGTAGGTGCGGGCGCCGGCACGGGCATCATCCAGGTTCAGGCCGCACAGCACGCGCTGGTCGTTGCTGCGCAGTTCTTCCACCAGCGCACGGATGAGGATGCCGCCGATGCGCGGCGAGTCGTAGTCACCATCAATGACGATGACCGGATAGTCCAGGGACTTGAAATACACGTTGATTCTCCTTGTCTAACTCAGGAACGCTGCGCGCCGGCTGAAATCGCCGCCGCCTCGCGGGAACGCTGCCGCTGCTGGCGACGCTCCTCGCTGAAGAAGGGATAGAACACGGTGATGAACAGCACGAACAGGAAGGCGTACTGCACGATCGTTCCAGACGAGCCGTAGATCGCCCACAGGCAGTACACGACCGTCAGGCTGGTCAGGGTCCAGAACGCACCGGTGTGCACCAGCGTGTGCGAACGCTCCACCACGAAATAGCAGGCCACGCACGAGTAGATGTACGGCAGCAGCGTCAACACCACCGCCGCCGAGGTGATCACGTCGAACTGTGCCGAGGCGGTCTTCGAGGTGGAGGTCACCAGCACTGCCAGCGTCATCAGCACGGCCACGATCAGCACGCCCTTGACCGGCACGTCGTCCTTGTTGGTCTTGCTGAAGATGCTCGGGAACAGGCCATCATCGGAGGCCGCCTTGGCGCTCTGCGCGGTCAACAGGATCCAACCGCCCAGCGAACCGGCGGCGCCGACGAAGGCACACAGGCTGACCACCGCACCACCCCAGCCACCGACGGCCTTGGCCGCTGCCAGTGCGAACGGTGCATCGGAGGTCTGCAGTTCGCCGTTGGGCACCATGCCCATGATCACCGACGAGCTGGCGATGTAGGCGATGGCGGCCAGGAACACGCCAGCCAGGGTGGCGCGGGCGACGTTCTTCTCCGGGTTCTCGACCACACCGGCGGTCACCGACGCCGATTCCACGCCGATGAACGCCCACAGGGTCAATGCCGCAGCACTGGAGATCGCGCCGAAGTTCGATTCGCCGGACACGTTGTACGCGCCCTTGAAGATGTCGGCATCGAAGAAGAACCAGCCGAAGATGGCGATACCCAGGATCGGCACCAGCGCGAAGCTGGTGGTGACCGTCTGCACGCGGCTGACGAATGCCGGGCCGATCATGTTGGCAAAGCTCAACGCCCATACCAGGATCAGCACCGCGATGCAGCGCACCAGCGGCTCGGACAGGATCGGGAAGAAATAGCTGAAGTAGCCCACCGCCGCGATGGGAATGGCAACGTTGCCGATCCAGTTGGCGAACCAGTAGATGGTGTTGGTCTGGAAGCCCATGTAGGGGCCGAACCAATCACGCGCATACGCATACGGGCCGCCCGCCTTGGGCGCCAGCTTGCCGAGCTTGGCGAACACGAAGGCCAACAGCAGCGCACCGGCCGTGGTGATCAGCCAGCCCCATATCGAGGCGGTACCGATCTTGGCCAGGCTGGAGGGCAGCAGGAACACCCCTGAGCCCATCATGTTGCCGGCGACGAGGAAGGTGGCTCCGACCACCCCGATTTTCTTTGCTTCTGCCATGACAATCTCCTGTACCTGGCATGGGCCCGGTGAACCCGGGCGTGGGGAATGGCTACGCTGGCGTGCTGCCGCTGGCGCCTACTTGATGAAGTTGTATTGCAGGCTGCCCTGCACCCGGACCGTGTCGCCGCGCGCTCCGCCCTGCTGCTGCAGGCGCCCGTACAGCAGCTCCATGCCCATCGTCCACGACGGTGCCGGGCTCCAGATCAGGTTGAACACGCCGTAGCGGCTTTGCCGGAATGCATCGGTCGGCAGCGCCGCATTGCGCTCCAGGGTCAGCTGGCCGTAGATCAGGTTCGAGCGCCACAGATCCGACCAGTAATGGGTGTAGCCGACGAAGCCACCGTGCAGGTCCAGCGCATCGATGCGCCCATCGGCACCTACCACGGCATCCAGGCCCGAGCCGGTGAGATCGGCGGTGTAGCGGCTCAAACCGCGACCGCCCAGCGCGCCGAACAGCAGCAGATCGCGTTCCCCCACCGAGGCCGAGCCACTGAGCTGCGCGCCACCGGCAAAGACGCGGTCACGACGGGTATCGCCGTCGTAGGCCAGGTTGCGCGCCACGACGCCCAGTTGCAGATGGCCCCAATCACGCTCCATGCGCGCGATGGCACTCACATCCGGCAGTCGATTGACTGCCGCCATCGCATCACTGGCGCCGGCCAGCTCGGTGTCCGGGTCTTCGGCGGCCAGCGTCAGGGTGTTGCCCTTGCCCAGTGCAAAGCTGTGATGGATGCCGGCCACCAGCAGGTAGCCGGCGCCGCCGGGACCAGCAAAATCCAGCGTGTCGGGCAGGCTGTCCGGATCCATGAAACTGGAATAGCCATAGCCTGCGTAGGTATTGCCCAGCTGGCCGTAGGCATGGCGCAGGCGGAATTCATAGCCATCGCTGCTGCCGAAGAAATCATTCTCCAGATAGAAGCGCAGGTTGCCGTGCGTGGTTGGCCGCCGTGCCTCGAAGCTGAAACGCGTCTGCTTGGCGTGGATATTGAAGTTCGAAACATCGCGATGGCTGCCGCCCACCGGCATCGACGAAGGAATGAACTGATCCCCGTCCCCTGCCCCGCGCGAATCCGCAATCGCATCGAGCTTGGCATAGCCGCCAATGCGGATCACGGTGTCGGTGCCAGGAATGGCGAAGAAACCTTTCAGATCCGGATCGGTGGGACCGGCGGCGCTGTCTGGACGCGAGGCTGCCGTTGAAGGATCGGCCACCGATTCACGCTGTGGCAGCACAGGAGGCGCCACGCCAGGCACCTGGGTAGGGTGCAGGATGCCGCTGGCGGCTGAAACCGTCGTGGTCGCCTGCGCTGCAGCGGGCATCGGCCACGACGCTGCAACGGGAGCCGCAGCTGCATGCTCTTCGCGTCGTTCAAGCTGGTCCAGACGCTGTTGCATACCCTGCAGCGTCTGCCGCATCGCGTCGATCTCCCGACGCAATGCCTGCGCATCATCCTGTGCATGCAACGGCATCGCGGCCATCGCCGCCAGACACCCCAGACTCAGTACCGCCAAGCGCATTGCATCCTCCCTGGACTGTAACTCCCGCTGCCCGACCGTGCAGCGCGCGTGCGCCGCCCCGACCTCAACGAGTCGTTGCTGGAAATGCGGGTACTGCGTGGACGACCGCCGCCAGCCTGCGCGTTGCATGCAACAGGGCAATGACACTGTCCCAGCTGCCCAGACTGCGCCGCAGTCGCTCCCACTGCGGCAGTGCTGCCGAAGGGGTGGCGACCGCAGCGGTCTGGGTAACAAGCGCTGGGTGAGAATGTCGTGAATGGCATTGCTCGCACGCCCTCTCGAGGGCGTGACGTGTGCGGCATCCATAGCGCAGTGACGCTGTATTCCATGCGCCAAGGCTAGTTCGACTGTCGTTTTTGGCCTTGATTGGAATCAAAGCGAAATGCTTGATGTCAGTCACGATTCAGACGTGACATCTGTTCACGACGTGCGCAGCCCTCATCGCCAGGACTGTCGCAGAAAGCAACAGGCCCACACGTTGCCATGCGGGCCTGTTGCTCACTACAGCATGCCGGGATGCCTCAGCGTGGGCCGAGTACCGCCTGCAGATCGTTGCCCTGCGGAAGGCCGGCACGTCGCTGCACCTGGCCCTGCGCATCCTGGAACAGGATGCCCGGCGTGCCCTGGAAGCCCATCTCCACCATCAGCACCTGGTTGGCATCCAGCTTGGCTGCGATCTCCCGGCTGATGCTGGGCAGCGGCTTGATGCCACCACGATCGAACTGATGCTCATTCTCCAGCAGTGCCGCACTGGGATCGCGTGCGGCCATGATCGCTGCTGCCTTGGCCGGACTGTCCTCACGGATCACGCCGACCATGATGTGGCGCAACTGCACCTTTCCTGCGTCCACCCAGGGGCGTGCCGCCTCCCAGAATTTGTGGCAGTAAGGGCAGTTGGCATCACTGAAGGTGTACACCACGCGCGGCGCATCGGCCTTGCCATCGCGTACCCAGGCACTGGTTTCAAGCTTGCTCCACATCTTGGCCGACATCGGCGCGGCAACCAGCTTCTCCAGCGTCTCGGCCGCGACTTCGTTGCCCTCGGCGTCGAACAGGCTGCCCACCAGCACATGCTTGCCATCGGCGGTCACGTAGGCCGCCGCCGGCTGCTGGCCACCAACCATACCGGCAAAGCCGCGCAGGCCACCCGGCGCGTCGAATTCGGAGACCACCTCGAAGCCATGCTTCTCGATGCCCTTCAGGACAGCCGGCAAATCACCCTTTTTGGCGGCTGCCGATGACGAAGCCGTTGCCGCTGCCGCTGCAGCGGCATCCTTGCCCGTCGGGGTCTGTGCCTGGCTGCAGGCAGCCAGCGCCAGCATGGCCGGCAACATCAGCGTATGCGCGATGCGCGGGGAAATCGACAACATGGAAACTCCGTAGTGGGATGCCAGCGCAGGCTACCGCAGCCGGCGCAGTTTGTGTTCAAGACCGGCCTGGGTCAGTTCGCCGAGATGCAGTTCCTGCAACCGCCCCTGCGCATCGAAGAACAACGTGGAAGGAAAAGCCCGGACGTCCAGCGTGGTCGACGCAGCCGAAGCCTCATCCAGCAGGACGTTGCCCAGCGAGATGTGTTCAGCAGCAAGAAAGGTCTGGACCTCCACAAGGGTCTCGCCCTGGTTGAGGAAGACGAACTGGATATCTGCATGTTTCTGCTGCGCGGTCGCCAGCACCGGCATCTCCCGGCGGCACGGGCCACACCAGCTGGCCCACAGGTTCAGTACCAGTGGCTTGCCATGAAACTGCTGCAGGTCAATCGCCCTGCCCTGCAGATCGACCACCTGCAGCGCGGGCAATGGCATCTGCTTTGCCTGCCAGTACGCGAGTCCCTGGCTTGCCCCACCCCACAACAGCAGCCCAATCAACGCACCTGCCAGCACCGGCGTCCGCAACGGGCGCTGCCTACGCAGCCGCCACAGCACCCAGGCAAATCCAGCGCCAACAACGACGGGCAGGTGGTACCCGCCATCGGCAATCTGCAGCACGCTCCAGGGAGCTTCGCGATAGAGGCTGAAATGCGCTGCGACAAACGACAGCCGGCCACACAGCAGGCCAACCAGCAACATGTCCAGCACCATTCCAGCGGCGGGCGGCCGAACCTGACCAGGCTCACCACGCGACCAGATCCGCGCAATGGCCATTGCCAGCAGCAGGAAGATCAGGATCAACACCACCGGCATCGGCACCGGTCCAACACTCGACATCAGCTCACCCGCTCTCGCCTGCACAGACCCGCATGGTCAAAGCGTCGAGCCCGCGATGCAAGCACGACGCATTGAACCTTGTTCATCAAGCGGCGCTGCGACCCAGCTGCGTGCCCGGCGAGGCACGCAGCCCCCGCAGGCTGCCGGCCACGGCAGGCGTCAGCGGACGATCGCGGCGTTTGCTGCTGACGTGGCGACGATAGTTGGCAGGCGTCATGCCGACAATGCGCAGGAACAGCCGACGGAATGCGCTCTGATCGGCGTAACCCACACCCCAGGCAACTTCATCGATGCTGGCGCCCTGCTGCAGCAACGTCTGCGCCTTGGCCACGCGCAGCCGCTGGCAATACTCGATGGGCCGCAGCCCGGTCGCCTTCAGGAATCGACGCTGCAGGGTCCGCGGTTCCAATCCGGCGATCTCGCAGATCGCCCCCAGCGTGGCCCCACGTGCAGCCGTGGTATGCAACCAGCGCTGTGCCTTCAGCACGTCACGGTCGCCATGGGCGAAATTTGCACTGAATCGCTCGAGATCCTGCTGGATGCCGACCGGCACCACTATTCCCAACTGCTGTGCCACCGCGCTGGCCACGCCCTGGCCATGCAGCCGGTACAGCAGGCGCAAGCCAAGGAAGCGCCAGGCCTGGGCGCCGCCCACGGTAAGCAGATCGCCGTCATCGACGAGTGCCCGCTCACTGGGCGCCCAACTGCCGACCTGCACCTGCAGCGCCGGATGGCGGTTGAGGTCGGGGCCGGACACCGTACGCCCGGTCAGCAGACCGGCCCGTGCCAGCACACTCACCCCGTCACCTGCGGCGGCCAGCAGGCTGCCGCCGTCGTAGTGGGCCCGCAACCAATCCAGCAGAACGTCCTCGGCACGCACCGACGTGCTGGAACTGACCTGCCCCGGCAAGGCGATCACCGCAGGAATTGCCGCGTCCAGCATCTCGGCACCGGCAATGCGATGCACGCCGGTATTGCTGGCGGGCACGATCCAGCGGGTCACCAGCACCCGCTTGCAGGGCCGCCGCTGCTGCTGTGCCAGACGATTGGCGACGTGTGCCATTTCGGCAAGCACCGATGCAGCCGACGGGTCGCCTCCGGGGTATTCAACCACCGCAACCTCGACGAATCCCTCGTTCCTGATTCCCTCCACTCCCCACCTCCTCTTCCGGTTCAGGCCGTCGAGCGGCCGGTTCAGGCGCAGGGTAGGAACTGCTTTGCCCTGGGGGATATGAAGAAAGTTGCAAAGTGTGCTGAATAGGCGGTGCGGGCAAAGCCTTGACTCTTGACCAGAGTCCAGGGATGACTATGCACGGCAGGTCCCAAGGAGTCCGCCGTGAACATTGGTCAGTTGGCACGTCAGGCCGGCGTTCCCATCGATACCGTCCGCTACTACGAACGTCAGCAGCTTCTGCCCACCGCAGCGCGCTCGGCAGGTGGCTACCGCATCTTCGGCGAGCAGGACCTGCGACGCCTGCGCTTCATCCGCCGCGCAAAGGCGCTGGGCTTCAGTCTCGATGAGATCGGTGAACTGCTTTCCCTCAGCGACCATCCTCCACAGGACATGGGTAGCGTGCGTGACACTGCGCGGATACGCCTGCAGGACATCGAACTACGGATGGCGGAGCTGCAGCGCATGCATGGCGCGCTCTCCCAGTTGGTCGATGCCTGCCCCGGACATGGCGCGCTCGACCAGTGCCCGATCCTGGCAGCGCTGACCGGGGAAGACCGCTGAACCCTTCGCTTCTGCATCGACACATGAGCTGCCCGGCATGCGGAAAACGCAGCTGCACCAACACGCGCGCTGCGTGAAGAAAAGTGCAACAAAGCGCTTGCCAACCCCCGGGGGCACAGCTATTATTTCGCTCCTCAGCGACGTGGGGCCATAGCTCAGCTGGGAGAGCGCCTGCATGGCATGCAGGAGGTCAGCGGTTCGATCCCGCTTGGCTCCACCATACTTTCGGCATTAGGCCGTCGAAAGGTCGCAAAGAACATTGATGAGATCTGCGTCCCCATCGTCTAGAGGCCTAGGACATCACCCTTTCACGGTGGCGACCGGGGTTCGAATCCCCGTGGGGACGCCACTCATCATGAACAACGAGGACCCGGCCGATAACCGGGTCTTTTTTGTTCACCGCCCACCGGCATTCAGGTTGTGGCGTCGGAACGCTCCCTGCCCTTGTGGCAATGAACGGCTCGATGAAAAAGCTTCAAAAAAAGCTTCCACAAATGTGAACAGGCAGGTATGATAGGCGGCTCGGTAACACGGGGCCATAGCTCAGCTGGGAGAGCGCCTGCATGGCATGCAGGAGATCAGCGGTTCGATCCCGCTTGGCTCCACCACTTTCGACATTAGGCCGTCGAG
>NZ_QAIJ01000101.1:12207-12452 GCF_003060985.1 Stenotrophomonas sp. HMWF023 | reverse complement strand
TGGGGCCATAGCTCAGCTGGGAGAGCGCCTGCATGGCATGCAGGAGGTCAGCGGTTCGATCCCGCTTGGCTCCACCACTTTCGGCATTAGGCCGTCGAAAGTTCTACAACTTGAAGTTTTTCGTGCGTCCCCATCGTCTAGAGGCCTAGGACATCACCCTTTCACGGTGGCGACCGGGGTTCGAATCCCCGTGGGGACGCCAGTTTCAAAAAGGACCCTGCTCCCAGCAGGAATCCGAAGTTTCA
>NZ_QAIJ01000101.1:7249-12197 GCF_003060985.1 Stenotrophomonas sp. HMWF023 | reverse complement strand
GTGCGTCCCCATCGTCTAGAGGCCTAGGACATCACCCTTTCACGGTGGCGACCGGGGTTCGAATCCCCGTGGGGACGCCAATCTTTGAAACCCCGGCTTCGGCCGGGGTTTTTCTTTGCCTGCGATTCCGCGGTGACCGCACCTCAGAACCGGCGATACATGCCGATCGAGGCTGGCGCGGTCGGCGCAAAGCCAAACTGCGCATACAGCCGATGCGCTTCGCCATCGGCCAACAGACTCACATACGCCGACGGCGGCAGGTTGCCCTGCATCCAGTCACTCAGACGCTGCATCACCGCCTTGCCCAGACCCTGACCCTGCAGACGCGGCAGCACGGCGATATCGCAGACCTGCAGGTGGCAACCACCATCACCGATGATCCGGCCCATCGCTACCAGCTCGCTGCCCTGGTAGGCACAGACGCCGAAAACGGTGTTGGGCAATGCCCGAGTTGCGGCCTCGTGGGTCTTTGCGCTGAGGCCAGCCAGTGCGCGCAGCTGGCAGTAGTCTTCGACCGTCGGCACCGCCTCGCGGAACTGGATCGTCTGTGGATCATTCATGCAACGTCTCCTGGAAGGTCGGGCTATCCTGCCGCATCCTCATCGCAGCCGCTGCGACCCTTCTTCCGGCAGAGTCCCATGTGCTATTCCGCCCTGATCCGCGCCGACTACGCCAAGCTGGTGCGCGAGTTCGGCGCCGTCCTCTCCCTGGAGGAATTCGCCGAACTCTATGCGCATGATCCCGGCAAGAAACGACCGAAGACGCCGAAAGCCATGGACGACGGTTTTGCTGGTGCGCGCACCGAACTGGGCCGCGACATCGTGGCGAAGATCCAGCAATGGCATGCACAGGAGCGGCAGCAGCTGCAGGCAGAGCTGGAACGGCAGCTTGAACGTCGCGACATCGCCAATGCCACCCTGGCCACGCGGCCCACACAGAAGGCACGCAATGACCTGCGCGTTGCCGGCAACCGCATCGACCGCGCGCAGGCACGGCTGGACGACCTGCACCGGGAACAGCTGCTGCCACGTGACAACCGTATTTTTCCCGGCACCTACGCGCCAGTGATGGTCAGCGAGCATGGCCGGCGCGTGATCAAACCCATGCGCTATCAATGCCGGCTGCCGGACAAGCCCGCACGCAACGATGTGCTCTACCCGGGCACCTACAATGCGCGGCGGGACAGCCTGGAAGGCTATTGGCGCGGGGCCTTCGGGCTGCGCCATGGCGTGGTGGTGGTACAGGCCTTCTACGAGCACGTACCTCGCCACGCCATTGCCGGCCGCACCCTGCACAATGACGAGAAGGCACAGGACGTGGTGCTGGAATTCCGCCCGAACCCGCCGCGCGACCTGCTGCTGGCCTGCCTGTGGGCGGAATGGGACGGTCCGGAAGGACGCCTGCTGTCTTTCGCCACCATCACCGATGGGCCGTCAATCGATGTCGCCGCTGCCGGCCATGACCGGGGAGTACTGCCGATCCGCGCCGAGCATCTGGACGCTTGGCTCAACCCGGACCCGGATAATCTGGCTGCGCAGTACGCCATCCTCGACGACCGCGAGGACATCCGTTACGTCTACGAGGAAGCCGCCTGAGCGGCGGGATCAGACGTTGGCGCTGGAACGCCCAACGGCGCGAACCAAGGCCTTGGACAGATCAACGGACAGATAGGGCTTGATCAGCAGCACGCCGGATTGCATCGCGACCGGCAGTTGTTCAGCGGCCATGCCGGTGGCGAGCACGAACGGCACGCCGCGCGCGGCCAGCGCCGCAGCAACCGGTTCGCTGGTCTCGTTGTGGGCCAAGCGGTAATCCAGCAGGGCCACGTCAGGGGCGGCCTCTTCCAGCAGGCGCAGCGCCTCGGCAACGGACGCGGCCAGGCCGACGACCAGAGCGCCGGACTGCACCAGCTGCATCTGCAGCAGGGCTGCACTCATTTCATCGTTTTCGACTACCAGCACCCGCAGGTCCTGCAACGCTGACATAGCGCTATCGCTCCTGTGCCTGTTAAGCCTTCACAGTATAGCCAGCAGCCAGCCGATACCGACAATTCAACGCCATTTCGGCCCCGTTCGCCTGCACCTCTATGAACACCCGCCGGGCTCGGGTACACTAGCCCGCTGCTGCCGGTGTGGCGGAATGGTATACGCAGCTGACTCAAAATCAGCCGGGGGTGACCCCATGAAGGTTCGAGTCCTTTCACCGGCACCACGATCAAAGGCCAGGTCCACGACCTGGCCTTTGTCGTTTCCGGTCTTGCCCTGCCCGACCGACGCCGCCGACACTCGAGCGATGGCAACACACTCCACTCCAATCCTTCCCCCAGCGCTCCAGGCCCACCTGCGCGAACTGGTCCCGCAGGACGCTGTCGCCTGGTCGAACTACCTGTCGCTGCCGGGCGTGATCGAGCACACCAGCTGGGGCGATGTCTCTGTAGAGGCTCTGCAGCGGCAGGTCGTCGACCATGCGCGCAACGCACGATGCCGCCGCTGGGCGATCCTCGACAGCGACGACCAGCTGCTCGGCACTGTCGGCCTCAACGACATCGACATCGAGCACCACCGCGCTGAACTGGCCTACGACCTGTCCCCTGCCCATCAGGGACGCGGGCTGGCGACCGGGGCGGCGCGCGCGGTCATCGCCTGGGCGCATACCGCACTGGGTTGCGTGCGCATCCAGGCCACCGTACTCGACAGCAATCTGCGATCCATTGCCGTGCTCGAACGCTTGGGCATGCAACGCGAGGGATTGCTGCAGTCCTATCGCCATGTCCGTGGGCAACCGCGCGATTTCTGGATGTATGCGCACACTCACCCGCAGCTGTATGCCGGCCAGGTCGACGACCGCGCCGCCCCATAGGCCGGCGCGGTCCTGCACGCTACACCACCCGCAGCGCCGGCGCATGCACGCCATGGCCATGCCCTGCACCCGCCCCCGCGTGCACACGGAACCCTGCCACCGTCTGCAACAGCTGCGAGGACTGCTCCTCCATGCTGCGCGCGGCCGCTGATGCCTCTTCCACCAGCGCCGCATTCTGCTGCGTGCCCTGGTCGATCAGATCGACCGCGTGGTTCATCTGCTGGATGTCGTCGCTCTGCTGTTGCGCAGCGGCACTGATCTCGGTCATCAGGTCGCTGACCCGGCGCACGTCGACCACGATCTCGTCCATGGTCCGCCCTGCGCTCTCGACCTGCGCCGTTCCGGCGCCGACGTTGGCAACCGACGCATCGATCAGCTGCTTGATTTCCTTCGCTGCACCCGCCGAGCGCTGCGAGAGCTCGCGGATCTCGGTGGCGACCACGGCGAAACCACGACCATGCTCGCCGGCACGCGCCGCTTCCACGGCCGCGTTGAGCGCCAGGATGTTGGTCTGGAACGCAATGCCATCGATCACACCGATGATGTCGACGATGCGACGCGAGGAGGCGTTGATCACCGCCATCGTCGAGACCACTTCATGTACCACCTGGCCACCGCGTGCGGCCACATCGGCGGCGCCGCCGGCCAGTTGGCTGGCCTGGCGTGCATTGGTCGCAGTGCGCTGCACGGTCTCGGCCAGCCCCTTCATCGACACTGCAGTTTCTTCCAGTGATGCGGCCTGCTGCTCGGTGCGCTGGGACAGGTCGTTGTTGCCTTCGGCGATCTCGCTCGCACCCACTGCAATGGTGTCTGCGGCGAATTTGATCTGGCCGATGATCCCGGCCATTGCTTCGACCAGCGCGTTGACGCCGCCGCAGAGTTCGGCGATCGGGCCGCTCTTGTCGGCCATCGCGATGCTCCGGGTCAGGTCGCCCTCCTTCGCCGACGCCACCACCTCGCGCGTCTGCGCCACGGCGCGCTGCATGGCCTGGCTCTCATGCACCTGTGCGGTGATGTCGGTGGCGTACTTGACGACCTTGAACGGCCGCCCGCCCGCGTCGAGGATCGGGTTGTACGACGCCTGGATCCACACTTCGCGGCCACCTTTGCCCAGCCGCCGGTACTGGCCTGCGTCGTACTCGCCGGAGCCGAGCTTTTCCCAGAACCGGCGATACTCGACACTGGCCCGGTAGTCGGGCTCGACGAACAGCGAATGATGCTGGCCGCGCACTTCTTCCAACGTATAGCCGGTGGCGGCCAGGAAGTTCGCATTGGCGGCCAGGATGCGACCATCCATGCTGAACTCGATCACCGCCTGCGATTTTTCGATGGCCGCGAGTTGCCCCGCCGACTCGGCCGCCTGCTGCTTCTGCGCCGTGATGTCAGTCGCGAACTTGACCACCTTGTATGGCCGCCCGTGCAGGTCAAGCACCGGGTTGTAGGAGGCCTGGATCCATATCTCGCGCCCCCCTTTGCCGAAGCGCCGGTACTGCCCTGCATCGAATTCACCGCGGCCCAGCCGCGCCCAGAAGTCGCGGTATCCGGTACTGCGCGCGTCCTCGGGATCGACGAACAGGGAGTGATGCCTGCCCTGGATCTCATCCAGGCGATATCCCACTGCCTGCAGGAAGTTGTCATTGGCCTGCAGGATGGTGCCGTCGAGGGCGAACTCGATGACCGCCTGCACCCGATGCAGTGCGGCAACCTGGGCCTCGAGCTCGACGTGCCGCCGATGCTGCTCGGCCACCTCCGTGGCACGGCGCTGCCTGCCCAATACCCCCCGCAGCGCGCGCAGGGGAGACCAACGGGTGAGCACTTCGGCCGGCGCCTGAGCACCTTCCATGGAGCCTGAAATAAGCATCGTCTGATCCTCGGTGTCCGGGTAGCGGTTGCGACCCGCCGGGCGGGATGCCCGGCGGCAACTTCGATTGCCTGGGACTGCAGACGCCGGAAGGCGTCACTCGAGCGACTGGCAGAAACAGCAAGGCAGCTGCGATCGTCATCAAACAGCGGCGGAGCAAACGGCTTGGGCCGCCCATCGCAGGCAGCTTCGGGTCCGGCAGCGGGAGACTGTAGCGGGCTCCAGAAA
>NZ_QAIJ01000101.1:6066-7239 GCF_003060985.1 Stenotrophomonas sp. HMWF023 | reverse complement strand
GGTCGGCAGCGCGCCGCAGAACCCAGCGCAGCAGCATCGTTGCCAGCACCGCCGGCAGGTAGCCCAGACTGCCGCAGACGACCAGCAGGGAAGGTCCCACCAGTGGCCCGCCACCACCCAGGAACCAGTTGCGGGTGGCGAGGATGTACAACGCGAACGGCACCAGCAGCAACGGTGCCAGCCGCAACAGCTGCCACCGCCATCTGCCCGGACCGATCCAGCCAGCCAGTGCACCAAGCACGGCACCTGCGGCTACGATGGTGGCGATTTCATCCATGACGCGCTTCCGGAAGTCTTCCAGCCACCATTCTGGACCAGCGCCGACGGAAAGGGGATGCGGCAGACACGCAGAAGGTTGCAATGACCATCGGGACATCCCTTGCCGGCGCGCTGCCGGCGAGCATGTGCCCACTGACTGGATTTTTCCTGGGAGGCAGCATGCTTCGACGCTTGAACGCCATCATCATCCTCAGCCTGTGCAGTGCCGGCGCATTGGCCAGCGACGCGGGATTCCGTCCCAGCTTCCATCCCGACCAGCTGAAGGGACCACCTGCCGGTCGCCACAACGAAGTACTGGTGCTTGGGACAGCACATCTGTCGGAACTGCCAAAGACCTTCGAGCCGGCCATGCTGGAGCCCTTGCTGCAGCGCCTGGCACGTTGGCGCCCGCAGGCGATTGCCACCGAAAACCTGTCCGGCCTGCAGTGCGACTTCATGCGTCGCAATCCCAGCCGCTATGCCGAAAGCGTTGAAACCTACTGCTACGACACCGACGAGGCCCGCGTCGCCACCGGCCTCGACGTGCCCAGCGCCAACGCCGAGATGGGACGCCTGCTGTCGGCATGGCCGGCAAGCCCGACAGCAGCGCAGCGTCGGCACCTGGCCGCGGTATTCCTGGCCGCTGGCGAGCGCGGATCGGCGCAGGTGCAATGGCTGCGTCTGCCTGTGCAGGACCGGATCGCCGGCGACGGCCTGGATGCTGCGCTGGTCGGGATTCTCGACAAGAGCCTGACCAGCCGCAATGAAACCAACCTGGTGGCGGCAGTCCTCGCTGCCCGCCTGGGGCTGGAACGCCTGTGGGCAGTGGACGACCACACCGCCGATTCGCCCACCCCGCCCGAGGACAAAAAGGCGGCACGCGAAGCGATGATGAAGGCCTGGGACAACCCGCAC
>NZ_QAIJ01000101.1:0-6056 GCF_003060985.1 Stenotrophomonas sp. HMWF023 | reverse complement strand
CTTACCAGGCGGACTTCGGCGCCGCGCTGGTCGAGCCCTCCCCGCAGGGCTTTGGTCGCAACTATGTGGGCTACTGGGAAACCCGCAACCTGCGCATGGTCGCCAACATCCGCGAAGTGCTGGGCCAGCATCCGGGAACGCGCCTGCTGGCGATCGTTGGCGCTTCGCACAAAGGCTACTACGAGGCCTATCTCGACATGATGCACGACGTGCAGCTGGTGGATGCCGAAGAGGTGCTGCGCTGAGGCCGGCACCTCATCACAGCAGCAGCTCCGCTACCGGCGTTGCTGCGCATCACGACGTCCGGCGCGCCAGATCGTCACGCTGGCGGCGACGATGCAGCCCAGCGTGACCAGCAGCATCACCGCCACGCCCCACTGCACCACGGGGACCAGCATCCGGGCCTGCTGATCGTTGCGCAGCTGCTCCAGCCGGAGCCAGCCGGAGAGAGCCAGGGACCAGCCGACAACGGCCGGCGCATAGGCACGGACTGCACTCAGGTTCCAGCACGTCATTTGGTTTTCCTGCGAAGGCGGGGCGTTGGCGCAGTATTCGCCGCGCCCCTCTCACAGGCTGAGATCAGCCGTCGCTGAGGTCGCTGCCGTCCGCCGCCGGGCCTCCGGGCAGTTCACTGCTTTCGCCCTGCACCTGCACGTTGTTGCGGCCCATCGCCTTGGCCCGGTAGCACTGGGCATCGGCGGCCGCGACGGCCTGGTCCACGATCATGCCGGCAGCAAGCGGCGCGATGCCGATGCTGGCGCCGATCCGCAGCCGGTGCTGGTCCCAGGGAATGGACAGGTTGGACAGGGTATGCAACAACTCGCCGCCGATGCGCGCCGCTCGCCGTGGGCTGCACCCGGACAGGATCACCGCGAATTCGTCACCGCCCAACCGTGCAACCACATCCGAATCGCGGACACCATGGCGCAGCACACTGGCCACGGCCCACAGCACCGCATCGCCGGCCAAGTGCCCAAAGGTATCGTTGACCGGCTTGAACCGGTCCAGGTCGATATACATCAATGACGCCGCCTGGCCCGTCCGCTCGACCCGGGTGATCGCCTGCTGCAGATGTACCTCGAAGCCACGCCGGTTGCTCAGTTCAGTCAGCGGGTCCATCTCGGCCAGATGCCGCGCCTCACGCTGTCGGGCACGCTGTTGCGTGTCATCGCGCAGTACCCACACGGCGCCGCGCACATGGCCTTCATCGTCTCGAAGCCAGGCCCGGGTCAGGTCTACGGGTACTGTCGCCGCCCCCATCCTCAGCAGCAGATCGGCGTGCAGGTCCACGGCATTGCTTTCCGGATCCAACAGTACGCTGACGTCGAGCTGCGATTGCGGTGCGTATTCGGTGGTCAACGACAGCACGTCCTGCACGAGATGCCCGGCCAGCGACAATGCGCCATCGCCGGCAAGCATTCGCACGGCGGCCGCGTTTGCATATTCGATGCGTCCATCCAAGGCAACACTGAGCACCAGGTCGGCGACAGCATCGAGGGTGATGCGGCTGCGCTGTTCGCTTTCGAACAGGCGCTGCTCGCTGCTGCGCTGGGCGCTGACATCCTGGATCTGCGACACGAAATGCAGCGGTTCGCCGCGCTCATTGCGTACCAGCGATACCGACAGCCGCGCCCAGATGGTGTTGCCATCACGGCCCACGTAGCGCTTTTCAAGGTGATAGTGGGTGCGCCGCCCCGCCAGCAGATCCTGCACCAGGGCCAGGTCGGTCTGCAGATCGGCCGGATGGGTCAACCGCTGGAAATCGACCTGCAGCAGCTCCTCGCGCGGGTAGCCAAGAATGCGGCACAGCGCATCGTTGACATCCAGCCATCGCCCTTCCAGCGACACCAGTGCCATGCCCAGTGCCGCCGAAGTGAACGCACCGGCGAACTTGTCCGCCGCAAGACGTGCCTCGGCACGGGCCTGCAGGATTTCAGTGATGTCGATGGCCATGCCGACATAGCCGATGCGCTCGCCATCGGCGCCATCCATGCGGCTGATCGACAGCCGCACCTGGCGGCGCTGGCCATCCTTGCGCAGCAGTGTCCATTGCCGCGAATACGTCTGGCCGTCGGCGCGCGCACTGAGTGCCTCGAACACGCCGGGAACCTGTCCGTCAGCGCTCGCCAGCGGTCGCAGCCACGCCTGCAGTTCAACCGGGTCGTGGAAGGCGTCCAGCCGGCGCCCACCCACGACTTCAGCAGCGGTGTAGCCAAGCAGTCGCTGCGCGCCCGTGTTGAACAGGGTGATGGTGCCGTCTGTGTCGGTGGCGATCACCGCCACTTCGTCGGAGGCATCCACCACCGCCTGCAGGCGCTGCCGCATTTCGGCCGCGTCCTGGCGCGCCCGCTGCAGTTCGGTGACGTCGGCATGGGCACCTGCCATCCACAGCGGCCTGCCCTGCCCGTCCCACTCGAACACCCGTCCGCGGTCGTGGATCCAGATCCATTCGCCATTCCGGTGTCGCATCCGCAACAGACAGACATAGTGGTCGGTGCGGCCATCGAAGTGGTCCTGCAGAGCCGCATCGGACAGCGCCAGATCATCCGGATGGACCAGCGCGATGAAGGTCTTCTGGCAGATCGGCTCCAACTCGTCCAACCGGTAGCCGACGATCTCGGCCCAGCGTTCGTTGATCCGCATCTGTCCGCTCTGGACGTTCCATTCCCAGGTGCCGGCCGCGGTGCCCTCGATGATCATCGCCAGGCGACGGCGCTCTTCGGCCAGTTCCTGCAGCCGGCGCTCCAGCAGTGCGTTGCCGCTGTTGCCCTGATCGGCCATCAGCGGCCTCCCCTGCAGACGCAGCTGCCCGCAGGCCGTGGCGAGGTGCCACAGCGATCATGGAACAAGGCGGATGGTGCTGACGGCATGGCCTCCCCAGCGACAGCGGGGCCCCAAGCCCCCTTCCAGCGCAAGTGTGCGCATTGCCGGGGAACATCGACAAGTCCCCCGACCGGCCGCGCCGGGAGGGGGACGGCAGACTCAGCTGCGCTTGGCCTTGGCGAACGCCTCGGCCAGGGCATTGTTGGCTGGCGGCGCGGCCTGTGCCGGGCGTCCGCCATTGCCCGGGTTGCGCCCCTGGCCACGGCCCTGCCCGGGGTTGCCCGCGTCGCGACGTGGCGCCTGCCCCTGGCTGCGTTCGTCACGGCTGCCCGGGCGGCTGGTGGCCTGGCCGGGCGTGTCATCCAGGCGACGGGTCAGGGCGATGCGCTTGCGCGGCACATCCACCTCCAGCACCTTCACCTTGACGATGTCGCCGGCCTTGACCACGTCGCGCGGATCTTTCACATAGGTATCGGACAGCGCCGAGATGTGGATCAGGCCGTCCTGGTGCACGCCGATGTCGACGAACGCACCGAACGCGGCCACGTTGCTGACCACACCTTCCAGCACCATGCCCTCGCGCAGGTCCTTGATGTCCTCGACGCCTTCGGCGAATCGGGCCGCCTTGAACTCCGGGCGCGGATCACGGCCGGGCTTTTCCAGTTCCTTGAGGATGTCGCGCACGGTCGGCACGCCGAACGTTTCGTCGGTGAACTGCTCGGCCTTCAACCCACGCAGGAAACTGCCATCGCCGATCAGCGCCTTGATCGGGCGCGCAGTGCTGGCCACGATGCGCTCGACCACCGGGTAGGCTTCCGGATGCACCGACGATGCATCCAGCGGCTGATCACCATCGGCGATACGCAGGAAGCCCGCACATTGCTCGAAGGTCTTCTCGCCCAACCGCGATACCTTCAGCAGGTCCTTGCGGCGCTTGAACGGACCGTTGTCATCGCGGTGGCGCACGATGTTCTCGGCCACCGTCGACGACAGGCCCGACACGCGCGACAGCAGTGCCGCCGACGCCGTGTTGACGTACACGCCAACAGCATTCACGCAGTCCTCCACGCGCGCATCCAGGGCACGCGCCAGACGGTACTGATCCACGTCGTGCTGGTACTGTCCGACACCGATCGCCTTCGGCTCGATCTTCACCAGCTCGGCCAGCGGGTCCTGCAGCCGGCGCGCGATCGATACCGCGCCACGGATCGACACGTCCAGGTCCGGGAACTCCTTGGCCGCCGTTTCCGAGGCCGAATACACCGAAGCCCCGGCTTCGCTGACCACGATTTTCTGCGGTGCGTTGTCACCCAGCGCCTTGATGGCTTCACCGGCCAGCTTGTCGGTCTCGCGGCTGGCGGTGCCGTTGCCGATCGCGATCAGCTGTACGTTGTGCCTGGTGCACAGCTGCTTGATCGTCTGCAGCGACTGCTCCCACTGCCGGCGGGGTTCGTGCGGGTAGATGGTGTCGGTGGCGACCAGCTTGCCGGTGGCGTCAACCACGGCGATCTTGCAGCCGGTGCGGATGCCCGGGTCCAGGCCCAGCACGCTTTTCGGGCCAGCCGGCGCGGCCAGCAGCAGATCCTTGAGGTTGTCGCCGAACACTGCGATGGCTTCGGCCTCGGCCTTCTCGCGGGCCTGGCTGAACAGGTCCAGCAGCAGGTGCATGTGCAGCTTGGCCCGCCAGGTCAGGCGGCAGGCATCAAGCAGCCAGCGATCACCGGGGCGCCCCGTATCGCGAATGCCGGCGTTGTGCGCCACGCGCCCTTCAGCGTACTGATGTCCCGCCTCGGCGTCCTTGCCCGGGTCCAGTTCCAGGAACAGGATCTCTTCGCGGCGCGCACGGAACAGCGCCAACAACCGGTGCGAGGGGATCTTCGCCAGCGACTCGGCGTGTTCGAAATAATCGCGGTACTTGGCGCCCTCGGTTTCCTTGCCCTCGGCAACGCGGGCGCGGATCACGCCCTGCTCGCTCAACCAGCTGCGCAGTTCACCCACCAGCGTCGCGTCCTCGCCCCAGCGCTCCATCAGGATCGCGCGGGCACCTTCCAGCGCGGCCTTGGTATCGGCCACGCCCTTGTCGGCATCCACGAACGTGGCGGCAAAAACCTGCGGGTCCCGTGTCGGATCGCCCAGCAGGCCGTCGGCCAACGGCTCCAGCCCGGCTTCGCGGGCGATCTGCGCGCGGGTGCGGCGCTTGGGCTTGTACGGCAGGTACAGGTCTTCCAGCCGGCTCTTGGTGTCGGCAGCGAGAATCTCGTTGCGCAGCTCATCGCTGAGCTTGCCCTGTTCGCCGATGCTGGCCAGCACCGCCGCACGGCGGTCTTCCAGTTCGCGCAGGTAGGTCAGGCGGGTTTCCAGGTTGCGCAGCTGGGTATCGTCCAGGCCGCCGGTGACTTCCTTGCGGTAGCGGGCGATGAACGGAACGCTGGCGCCTTCATCGAGCAGGCCGACGGCGGCGCTGACCTGGGCGGTCTGGGCACCGATTTCATCGGCGATGGTCTGGGCGATCTGCTGGGCGAGCTGGCGCTGGGCGTGCTTGGCGTCGTGCATTGTTTCCGGCCTGGGCCGCATTGCGGGAAAGGCCCATTCTTGCAATGCGCGGGCGGCAGGGACAAGGCGTTGACAGAACGGCGGTTCAGGCGGCGGGTCCGGATCGGACGCCGGCATCCTGGCAAATGGGGCTCGGACTGGCCCCGGGGCTGGGATGCCGGCGCGGACGCGCGATGGTGGGGCGCGTCCTGCCGCGTATTGCGAAGGTCAGCGGTAGTGGCGGGCGGCACGCTGCATGACGATGTCGTCACGCAGGCTCTCAAGCGCCATCAGGCGGACCTTGCCGACACCCTGCAGTTCCATGAACCGCTCCGTGTAGAACTCCGGCCCCAGCGCGGTATCGGCGCGGGATTTGCTGAAGCCGTAGGGCACCACGCCCTTCTCGCCATCCTTGCTACCACCGACATAAAGAACGATTGCCATGTGATGTCTTCCTCCAAATTGCTACTGCGTACTGCACACGATGAGCGGTACTTGCGAGCCCATCGGGGTAGAGCTTACCGCGACCAAGCTGACTGGAACGTCACGAAGACTAATGACGATCGGTTGCATGCAGATGACTGCGGGATAGCAGCAGAAAGCTTACGGATCTTTAACTTTCGGCTAACGAATAGGGGGATTTCCAGCCAACGGCGCAGCCCCTCGTGGGTGGTCGCGCAGAGCGATTCATGTGATTGGGC
>NZ_QAIJ01000100.1:2456-6499 GCF_003060985.1 Stenotrophomonas sp. HMWF023 | reverse complement strand
GGCCCAGGGTCTTGATGATCTTCCAGCCACCCGAGGCGGTACCGGCGGCCATCACCACGGCACAGGTCAGCACGATCCACATGGCGATGCCATCACCGGCGTGCGCGTCCGGATGCATGAAGGCCAGCCACGACGGCAGGTCGTTCAACGCACCGGTCGCTTCGGCGCCGATCAGGGTCATCGCGATGATGCCCATGGTCTTCTGCGCATCGTTGTGGCCGTGGGCGAAGCCCATGTAGGCCGCCGAGGCGATCTGTGCCTTGCCGAAGAACGCATTGACGATGCGCGGGCGTGCCAGTCGGCCGATCGCGCCGCCGATCTTGGCCAGGCCGGCGATCAGTGCCCACAGCAGCACCATCACCACGATGCCGAGCAGGAAGCCGGCAATCGGCGAGGTGATCATCGGCACGAACACCTTCCACAGCAGGCCCTTGTTCTGTGCCCAGCTGCCGAAGCGTTCCGACCAGATCAGCGCATCCCAGTTGTTGTGGGCTGCGGCCAGGCCGGCACCACACAGGCCACCAATCAGTGCATGTGAGGACGAGGATGGCAGGCCCTTCCACCACGTGATCAGGTTCCAGATGATGCCGCCGAGCAGCGCGCACAGGATCACCTGCGGGGTCACATCGACCACGTTGGTGTTGAGCAGGCCCGACGCGATGGTCAGGGCCACGGCGGTGCCGGTCAGCGCACCCAGCAGGTTCATGAACGCGGCGAGCATCACCGCCCAACCGGGCGAGAGCACCTTGGTCGCCACAACAGTGGCGATGGAGTTGGCGGTGTCGTGGAAGCCGTTGATGAACTCGAAAACGAGCGCGGCCAGGATCACCACCAGAACGAGGGTCAGCATGCTGTGGCGTCCGTCAGCTGTTCTTCAACACGATCTGGTAGGCCACCACACCGGCTTCGCGGCAGCGGTCGATGGCCTTTTCCAGGATCTCGAAGAATTCCTTCAGCAGGAACATCTGCAGGTTGTCCAGGCGACCGGAGTAGATGTCGCGGTACAGCTCGAGCATCAGGCGGTCGGCCTCGTTTTCCAGCGAACGCAGGCGCTCGTTGAGTGCGGTCATCCGGTCCAGGTTCATGTGGCGCAGGTCGGCGACCATCTCCACCACCACGCCAGCGGCCTGCTCGAGCATCGCCGCGCGCGGCGCGAAGTCGATGTGCTCCAGATGGGTCGTGGCCAGCGAATAGCGATCGGCGAACTTCTCGATCTGCTTGGGAATCTTGTACAGGGCCGAGCCCAGCGCTTCGATGTCTTCGCGCTCGATCGGGGTCATGAAGCTGTCCACCAGCGCCTGGCTGATCTTGTCCGAGGCCGCGCGTTCGCGCAGTCGGGCCAGCTTGAAGGCATCCAGGGCGGGCTGGCGATCGGCGTCGCGCAGCATCGAATGCAGTGCCTTGGCGGCATCGGAAGCCGCGACGGCAGCCTCATCAAGCAGGGTGTAGAACTGTTTGCCGGAACCGAAAATGGTCTGCAGAGAGAACATTGAGAAACCTGTCAGCCGTCGCGGGAAGGACGGCACCAGTGCGAATTATGACGGCTAGATGACCATCACGGGTATCCCTGCCCCCTTTTCGGGGCCGGGAGGCTCAAAACTGAACAGGCATTTGCCACCCAGCCACGGCCCTTTGCTAAGATGCCAGCGCGCCTTCGGGCGCACCTTATGGACGACGACCCTTATCCCCCAGCGCCGCGCCGGACCCTGTTCCTGAGCGCCTGCCGCCATCGCAAGCACCCGCCCTCCCTGTCACCAACCGGGGACGATGCCCGTGTTTGAAATGATCCTGATTGTCTTCGCGCTCGTTCTGTTGAACGGCTTCTTTGCCATGTCCGAGATGTCGGTCATGACCTCGCGCAAGAGCCGGCTGAAGCAGCTGGCCGGCACTTCCAAGCGCGCGGCCAAGGCGCTGGAGCTGTCGGAGAAGCCGGAAGCGTTCCTGTCCACCGTACAGATCGGCATCACCGTAATCGGCGTGCTGACCGGCTTCCTCGGCGGCGAAGCACTGGGCGAGGCCATCGGCGGCTGGATCCAGGGGCTGATGCCGGGCTTCGCCTATGCCGGTGCCGTTGGCAAGGCGCTGGCGGTCACCTTCATCACCTTCATCACGCTGATCTTCGGCGAACTGGTACCCAAGCGCCTGGCCCTGACCCGTTCAGAGGACATCGCCGGACTGGTGGCGCTGCCGATGAGCTGGCTGGCCAAGCTGGCCTTCCCCTTCGTCTGGCTGCTGTCCAAGACCACCCAGCTGGTGCTGCGCCTGTTTGGCCTGGGCAAGGACGAGGTTGCGTCGGTCACCGAAGAGGAGATCCGCATGCTGGTGGCCGAGAGCCACGAGGCCGGCGTGATCGACAGCCACGAACGCGACATGATGAACCGCGTGATGCGCCTGGGCGATCGTACCGCCGACAGCCTGATGACCCCGCGCAACCGGATCGCCTGGCTGGACACGCTGGGTGGCCTGGACAAGAACCTGGAGATCATGGCCGAGCATGAGTTCTCGCGGTACCCGGTGTACCGCGACAACGACATGGACGTGGTCGGCGTGCTTGAGCTGAAATCGCTGGCCACGCGCATGGCGCGCGGCGACAACGCGCTGTTCCAGACCCTGCGCGAGCCGCTGTACGTCTCTGAATCCACCCATGCGATGAAGCTGCTGGAGATCTTTCGCGAAGAACAGCAGTCGATGGCGCTGGTGGTGGACGAGTACGGCGAGATCCAGGGCCTGGTGACCATCAGTGACCTGATGGGCGCGGTGGTCGGCCGCCTGCAGGCGACGGAGAATGCCGACGAAGACGCGCTGGTGGTGACCCGCGAAGACGGTTCGCTGCTGGTGGACGGCTCGCTGCCGATCGAGGACCTGCGCGAACTGATCGGCAGCAACGACCTGCCCGACGCCGAGGATGGCGACTACTACACCCTGGCCGGTATGTGCATCCACTTCTTCGGCCGCATCCCGCACGCGGGCGAGTACTTCGACTGGGCCGGCTGGCGCTTCGAGGTGGTCGATCTGGACGGCGCGCGCGTGGACAAGCTGCTGCTTCGCACCCTGTCCGACGAGCAGGCCGATGAGCTCACCGCCTGAGTCCGGCCCCGGCGCTGCGCCGCCGGAGTACCGCAACGAGGGCATCCGCACCCTGCTGGCGATGTTCGCCTTCGGTGACCCGGCCCAGCACATGAAGCTGGGGCAGATCCTGCAGGATCTGCAGCAGAGTGCCTTCGGTGTGTTCCTGTTCGTCGCCATCCTGCCCGCCTTCATCCCCATCCCGGGGCTGGGCGGTGCGGTCAGCGGGCCGCTGGTGATCCTGATCGGCCTGCAGATGCTGTTCTGCATGCGCCGGCCCTGGATGCCGGGGTTCATCGCCCGTCGCGGGCCCAAGCGCGGCACCATGCACCGGTTCCTGGACCGCATCGACGGTGCCCTGCGCCGGCTCGACCGCATGCTCAAGCCGCGCATGCCACAGCTGCTGACGCCGGCCCCCGCCCACGCCTTCAGCGGCCTGCTGCTGGTGCTGCTGGGCCTGCTGCTGTCGCTGCCGATTCCGTTCACCAACTATCTGTTTGGTTTCCAGTTGCTGTTGTTCGCGCTGGCTCTGCTTGAGCGTGATGGTGCACTGATGTTGTTCAACTGGGTTGCAGCGGTGGTGGCGATCGCGTTCTTTGGTTTCAGTTCCGGGCAACTGGTGGGCTACACCGTCGAACTGTTCCAGCGCTGGTTCTGAGCGCAGGCAATTTCCGGGCGCTTCCCACTCCACGCATGGCGTGGATCTACTTCGGATCGGGTGCATTGATGCGCGGCGTGGATGGGGTACCTCAACGCAGGTCGATGAAACCGTTGTCGGCCAATTGGGCCGGCTCATCCTGCACGGCCGACAACACGAAACTGAGGGCCGAGCCGAGCAGCGTGCCCGGCCCGTCCCAGTATTCGGCGGTCTCCGCACGCACATGGATCAACCGCAACTTCGGATCATCCGGGCCACCGGGAAAGAACAGCTTCATCGCCGGCGACCACAGCTCTTCGACCTTGGCGCGGTCATCGAC
>NZ_QAIJ01000100.1:0-2446 GCF_003060985.1 Stenotrophomonas sp. HMWF023 | reverse complement strand
CATACGTATTCTTCGACGGTGAGGCATAGGCCACGTTGACCCGCGGGTCGAGCGCGATCTCGGCCACCTTCGGGCTGTCGGCAGCGGTGGCGAACCACAGGTCACCATCGAAGGCGACCTGCTGGGTGCCGAGCGGACGGCTGTAGAGACGCCCGTCGACACCGCGGGTGGTGAACATCGCCACCTCCACGTCCTTGATCAGTTCGGCCAGCTGGGCAATGTGTTCGGTACGGGACTGGTCCATGGGGGACTCCGGAGGTGTGAGTCCCCATCAGACGCGCCTGCGCCGCAAATTGCCGTGACGCAATTGTTCAGCCCGCGTGGCGGGCATGCCAGGCATGCATCGCCAGCTCGAAAGAGCGGAGGCGCGCGCGGTGGTCGTACAGGTTGGCGGTAAGCATCAATTCGTCGGGCTGGTGGCGTTCGACGAACGCCGCGATACCGTCGGCCACCTGCTGTGGATCACCCAGCACGGTGCA
Source organism: Stenotrophomonas sp. HMWF023 (assembly GCF_003060985.1). Lineage (NCBI taxonomy): Bacteria > Pseudomonadati > Pseudomonadota > Gammaproteobacteria > Lysobacterales > Lysobacteraceae > Stenotrophomonas > Stenotrophomonas sp. HMWF023. Next base: position 1,967 of record NZ_QAIJ01000100.1, on the reverse strand, counting down.
CGCCAGCGCCCGCTCCACGCCCAGTTTCTCGTGCGGCTCCCAGAACGATTCGATGTCGTCGATCGGCGCCGGGATCTTGCCCGGACGGCCGCGACGCAGGTTGACGAAGCTCTGCTGCTGGCTGGTGAACAGCCGGCGCGATTCGGCTTCGCTGTCACTGGCCACCACGTTCAATGCCAGCATCGCGTGCGGTTGCTTGAGCGTGGCCGAAGGGCGGAATTCGCGACGATACACCGCCAGCGCTTCATCCATGGAATCGGGGGCGAAGTGCGAGGCAAAGGCGTACGGCAGGCCCATCGAGGCGGCCATGCGCGCGCCGAACAGGCTGGAACCGAGGATCCAGGTCGGCACCCGCAGGCCGCCACCGGGTACGGCCTGCACCGCCTGCCCCGGCTGCACCGGTTCGAAGTAGTGCAGCAGTTCGCGCACGTCCTGCGGGAACTGGTCGGCGCTGTCGAAATAGCGGCGCAGGGCGCGCGCGGTCGGCTGGTCGGTACCCGGTGCGCGGCCCAGGCCCAGGTCGATACGGTCCGGGTACAGCGACGCCAGCGTGCCGAACTGCTCGGCCACCTGCAGCGGCGCATGGTTGGGCAGCATGATGCCGCCGGCGCCGACACGGATGCGTTTCGTACCACCGGCCACGTGGCCGATCAGCACTGCGGTGGCGGCACTGGCGATGCCAGGCATGTTGTGGTGTTCGGCCAACCAATAGCGGCGGTAGCCCAGCGCATCGGCATGCTGGGCCAGCTCGAGCATGTTGGCGAAGGCGGCAGTGGTATCGCTGCCCTCGCAGACCGGGGCCAGGTCGAGGATCGACAATGGGATCATCAGGCGGTTTTCCGTCACAGGATCCCCTGTTGATGGGGTCACCCTGCCCCTGCGGCCAGTGCCGGTAGCGGGACGCTGATTCCTGTGGGACGGATTCAGCGCCACCGGCCTGTGTAGAGCCGAGCCCACGCTCGGCTGCATTTCCCCGGTGCACAGCAGCCGAGCGTGGGCTCGGCTCTACACAAGGCGGGTCAGAACGCGCTGGGGCGGGGTTCCGGCAGCGGTTCGTCCACCAGCGGCTTCAGTTCGGCGTCCAGCGCCACGCGTTCGTCGAACACGAAGCATCGGCCTTCGTAGCCCTCGCCGCCCACTTCCTCGAAGTAACCGAGGATGCCGCCATCGAGCTGCAGCACGTTGTCCATGCCGTCATTGAGCATCCACAGCGCCGCCTTCTCACAACGGATGCCGCCGGTGCAGAAACTTACCACGGTGCTGTCCTTCAGCGCCTCGCGATGGGGTGCCAAGGCTTCGGGCAGATCGGTGAACTTGTGGATGGGCAGCACCAGCGCGTCCTTGAAGGTGCCGTACTCGATCTCCTGCAGGTTGCGCGTATCGAGCATCACCACGGGCTTGCCAGCATCATCGTGCCCCTGCCGCAGCCAGCGCTGCACGGTGGCGGGATCGATCGCCGGCGCGCGCGGGTAGTCCAGCGGCTGGCCATCGTCCCGGCGGAAACTGATGATCTCGTCCTTGACCTTGGCCTTCAGCCGCGCGAACGGCTGGTGCTCGCTGAAGCTGGTCTTGACCCGCATCTCAGCGAAGCGCGCATCCGCACGCAGTTCCGCGTAGAAGCCATCGATAGCAGACGGTGCCCCCGCCAGGAACAGGTTCAGCCCCTCGCCCGCCACCAGGATCGTGCCCTGCAGGCCGGATGCCTCGGCACGCGACTGCAGCTGGTCACACAGGGCCTGCGGAGCGTCGATGACGGCGAAATGATAAGCAGCGGTATTGGCGATCATTCCGCCATTTTACCGCCTGACCGCCCCCGTATCAGCCTCCACCGTTCATCCACGCATGGCGTGGATCTACCACAGTGTCGACCAAGGTCGACATCTACCGACAGCACCCGGAAACCGGCCAAGGCGGGGCGGTGTGGGCAGGCGGGGGCGCAGAGCGCCATGGATGGCGCTCTACGAGGC
>NZ_QAIJ01000358.1:5096-17472 GCF_003060985.1 Stenotrophomonas sp. HMWF023 | reverse complement strand
CCCACCGCCCCCAGCCAAACCAGCGCTTTCCGCAACCAACCGTCCACCCACGAGGGGCTGCGCCGTTCGCGGGAACATCACTTCGCCGGCGACACCCACATGTCGATGACCGCACTGAACACTTCCGTGCCCGCGTGGTCGCGCACGCTCACCGTCACCGGCAACGCGTAGCCTTCCGCCGCCACCACGATCGGCTGCGCCGGCAACGCCGTCGCGTGCAGCGTGCCGCGGGCCTTGGCCAGATAGCGCACCTGCATGCCCTTTGGGATCCAGCGCATGCCCTTCGGCAGCGAAGCATCGACCATCAGCCCGGCGGTCAGCTCGGCCAGATTGCACATCGCGATCGCGTGCACCGTACCGATGTGGTTGCGCACCTTGCGGCGGTCGGCGAGCGTGCCCTCGCAGCGGCCGTTCTCGAGGAGAGTGATGCGCGGGGCGATGCTGGCGAAGTAGGGCGCCTTGAAGCACACCGCGCGCGAGAACAACCAGTTGCCGGCAGGCCAGCGCTGCAGGCGGTGGTAAAGCGTAAGCAGTGGAGCAGACATCGGGTGTCTCCCTAAAGAAACGGCGGACCGAAGTCCGCCGTTGTCGTTTACATGGTGGCTGCGATCACGCGGCCTGCGACTGCGCGCCCTTCTGTTCGCGCTTGTAGTAGCCCGCCGAGCGCAGCTCTTCTGGATCGAAGTCGTCCACGGTGATGGTTTCCAGGGTGAGCGTGCGCAGCTCCTCGAGCAGGGTGCGTTCGTCCTGGGTGATCACGCCTTCGGCCACGGCCTCGTCCAACTGGGTGACGAAATCCAGCGCTTCGATGCCCTTGGTCTTGAGCGCCTTGATGAACTTGCGCTCCACCGGCTCGGCCATGATCGCCTTGCTCAGGTAGCTGTTGATGCGGCCACCCGGGTTGTTCTCGCACGGGGTCAGGAACACGCCGCTGGCGAGGCGGTCGCGGGCTTCGTTCGGTGCCATCAGCAGCGCAGCCACGCGACGGCTCAGGCGGTCGCCCGGGGCCTCGGCACGTCGGCCCAGCGGGAAGATCAGTGCCCACATCAGCCAGCCGATCGGACGGATCGGGAAGTTGCGCAGGGCCGCCGACAGCGATTCCTCGATCTTGTGCACGCTGTCATGGAAGGCCCAGGCCAGCAGCGGCTGGTCGGCCTGCGGCGCGCCTTCGTCGTGGTAGCGCTTGAGCATGGCGCTGGTCATGTAGACGTGGCTCAGCACATCGCCCAGGCGGCCGGACAGCGATTCCTTGAACTTCAGCTTGCCGCCGAGCGTCATCATCGAGATGTCGGCCATCAGCGCCAGGTTGGCCGAGTAGCGGTCCAGCTTGCGGAAGTAGCGGCGGGTATAGGCATCACCCGGGGCGGCACCGAAGCGCGCGCCGGTCAGGCCGAACCAGAACGAACGCACAGCATTCGAAATGCCGTAGCGGATGTGACCGAACAGGCTGCGGTCGAAGTCCTGCAGGCCGGCACGGGTGTCCGGATCCTGCGCGGCCTTCATTTCCTTCAGCACCCACGGGTGGCAGAGGATCGCACCCTGGCCGAAGATCAGCAGGCTGCGGGTCATGATGTTGGCGCCTTCCACGGTGATCGCGATCGGTGCGGCCTGCCAGCTGCGGCCGGCGAAGTTGCGCGGCCCCAGGATGATGCCCTTGCCGCCGATCACGTCCATCACGTCCGAGATCACTTCACGGCTCATGTTGGTGCAGTGGTACTTGGCGATCGCCGACGGCACCGACGGCACGTCACCGCGGTCCACAGCGGCAGCGGTGGCCTGCGACAGCGCGCTGATCTTGTACGCCTTGCCACCAATGCGGGCCAGCGCTTCTTCCACGCCTTCGAAGCGGCCGACCGACAGGCCGAACTGCTTGCGGATACGCGCGTAGGCACCGGTCACCACCGCGCCGGCCTTGGCACCGCCGCTGGCGGTGGAGGGCAGGGTGATCGAGCGGCCGACGGCCAGGCACTCGTTGAGCATGTTCCAGCCCTTGCCGGCCTTCTCGGCGCCGCCGATCAGCTGGGTCAGCGGGATGAAGACATCCTTGCCACGGATCGGGCCGTTCTGGAAGGTCGAGTTGAGCGGGAAATGGCGACGGCCGATTTCCACACCGGCGGTGTCACGCGGCAACAGGGCCAAGGTGATGCCGATATCGCGGGTGGTGCCGATCAGGCCATCCGGGTCGTACATGCGGAAGGCCAGGCCGATCAGCGTGGCCACCGGGGCCAGCGTGATGTAGCGCTTGTCGAAGGTGAGCTTGACGCCGAGGACCTGCTCGCCGTTCCACTCGCCCTTGCAGACGATGCCGTAATCGGGGATCGAGGTGGCGTCCGAGCCGGCGAACGGACCGGTCAGGCCGAAGCAGGGCACTTCGCGGCCATCTGCCAGGCGCGGCAGGTACTGGTCTTTCTGTTCCTGGGTGCCGTAATGGTTGAGCAGCTCACCCGGGCCCAGCGAGTTCGGCACGCCGACGGTCGAGCTGACCACCGAAGACACCGAGGCCAGCTTCTGGATCACCTTGTGGTGGGCCAGCGCGCTGAAGCCCAGGCCGCCGTATTCCTTCGGAATGATCATGCCGAAGAACTTGTTCTTCTTGATGAAGCTCCACAGTTCCGGCGGCAGGTCGGCATGGACGTGGGTGATCTCCCAGTCGTTGACCATCTTGCACAGCTCTTCGACAGGGCCATCAAGGAAGGCCTGTTCTTCAGCCGTCAGCTGCGGCTTGGGGTAGTTCAGCAGGATGTTCCAGTCCGGGTCACCGGTGAACAGTTCGCCTTCGAAGCCGACCGAGCCGGTTTCCAGGGCGATGCGCTCGGTCTGCGACAGCGGCGGCAGCACCTTGCGGAACACCTTCATCATCGGACCGGTCAGCAGCGGCTTGCGGATGAACGGCAGCAGCAGCGGCACGACGATCACGGCCAGTACGGCGGCAGCGACGATGGTTGCGGTCTGGTTGACGTAGGGAATGAACCAGCAGGCCACCAGCAGGGCCACGCTGATCAGCGTCCAGGTCAGCAGGCGCATGCGGTGGTAGGCAACGAACGCGCCTGCCAGCAGCAGGGCGAGGAAGGGAATGACGAGGCTCATGAGCGTGCTCCGGTGACGTGCTCGTTTATGGCGGACGAAGCTGCAGCATCCGCTGCGGGCAACACGTCCAGATAGTCCAACACAGTAGCGGTAAAGGCGTCGTTGTCATCACCGGCGACCATGTGCGTGGCCTGCGGCAACTGTACGTGGCGCGCGTGTGGCGCCAATGCCAGGAATTCGGCCACCGTCTGCGGGGTGACCAGGTCGCTGCGGCCACCGCTGACCAGCAGCAGGGGGCACTTCACCTGGCGCGCGGCCTCGGCCAGTGCATCCTGGTGCTGCTCGCTGTCGCGGGCCAGTTCGGCCACCAGGCGGGGGTCCCAATGCCAGCGCCAGCGGCCGTGGCCGTCTTCGCGCAGCAGGGCGCGCAGTGAATCCTCGGATTTGCGCGGGCGGTGCGGCACATAGGCCGAAATCACATCGGCAGCCTGTGACAGCGAGGCGAATCCTTCCGGGTGCGCGGTCATGAAGGCGAGGATGCGTTCGACGCCAGCGGTGTCCCAGCGCGGGGTGATGTCCACCAGCACCATGGCCGAGAACAGCCCGGGCCAGCGTGATTCGGCCAACAGGCCGAACAGGCCCCCCATGGACGCGGCCACCAGCACCGGCGGTCGCGGCTGCTCGCCGGCCAGCACGATCAGGTCATCGGCGAACTGCTCGCCGTGATAGGCCAGATCGGCCGCATTCCAGTCGGAATCGCCATGACCGCGGGCGTCGTAGGCCAGAGTCTGCAGGCCAGCGGCCGACAGTGCTTTGGCCGTGGTCGTCCAGGCGTGGCGGGTCTGGCCAAAGCCGTGTGCGAACAGCACGCGTCCGCGACGGCCGGAGGTGCTGGCAGTTGCAGCCAGCGAGGCGCCGTGTGCAGCCTCCAGGCGCAGGTCATGGAATGCAGCGGGAGTAGGGGACATAACCATACTCGCTAGTATGGATTGGTTCTGCAGGAAGTCAATACTGCACGGTATGGTGCGCTGCAGGAATCCCTTCTGGCCCGGTTGCCGACGGTTTCGGCCGCAACCGCGTACTGCAACGAACCCCGGCGTATGGTTAAATCAGCAAATGAATCAACCTGACGCTTCCGCCGGCGAACCGCGTGCCGGCCGCAACAGCCGCCTGAGTGCCGAAGACTGGGCCCAGGCGGCCCTCGATCTGATTGCCGAGCAAGGCGTCAGCGCCGTCGCGGTGGAGCCGCTGGCGCGCCGCCTTGGCGTGACCAAAGGCAGTTTCTACTGGCACTTCCCCTCGCGTGATGCGCTGCTGCAGGCCGCGCTGGAACGCTGGGAACTGTTCGAGCAGGAACAGGTGTTCGGCAGCCTGGAAGACGTGCCGGACCCGCGCGTGCGCCTGCGCCAGCTGTTCCAGATGGTGGCGCACGAAGTGCAGCCGCACATCATCTACAGCGAGTTGCTGAAGGCGCTGGACCATCCGATGGTGCGGCCGGTGATCGACCGCGTGTCGCAGCGGCGGCTCGATTACCTGATCGCCTCGTTCCGCCAGGCGGGCCTGAGCTCGACCGATGCACGCCATCGCGCACGCCTGGCCTACGCGGCGTATGTGGGCTTCCTGCAGTTGTCGCTGCAGCTGCAGCAGCCCAAGCAGGCGCGCGAGGACTTCGAAGCGTATGTCGAGCATCTGATCGACACGCTGATTCCGAACGGCTGAGCCGTTCTTCATCGCTGGATGCAGAAAGGCCGCGGCAATGCCGCGGCCTTTTTCTTTGGTGTTGACGCCAGCAACGAACGTACAAAAAACAACGGCCCCTTTCGGGGCCGTTGCTGCGTCAGCTGATCAGTGGATCGATCAGAACCTCTGCTTGTACTGCATGTACATGTAGCGGCCCGGCAGGTCGTACTGCGGGTCGAACATGTTGTACGACACCTGGTAGGAGACCGGCGGCTGCTTGTCCCATGCGTTGTTCAGACCCAGCATGATCGTGCCCTTCCACGGGGTGTTGTAACGCACTTGGATGTCGTGGTAGGTGGTCGAGGCAATATGGTTCTTGCCGTTCTGGCCGTCGGAGCAGTAGCCCACCAGGTCGGCGTCGCGCACCGGATCGAACGGGCAATCTTCGGTCAGCCCCGACTTGTAGCGCAGGCCGTAGTTGACGCCGAAATCGCCGTAAGACCAATCAACATACAGGTTGGAACGGATGCGCCAGTACGGATCCTGGTCGAGGTAGCGACCGGCACGGCCGTCGAGCGGAGCATCTTCGGTGGACTTGGTGTCCCACTTGGCCAGATAGGTGCTGTCCCAGCTGACGGTGAACTGGCCGAACGAGGTTTCCGGCAGCTTGTACAGGACACCCACATCCCAGCCTTCAACCTTGTACGAGGACAGGTTCTGCAGCGGCATGTCGACGTTGGTGATGGTATAGCGCTGGGTCGCGGTGCCGTAGGTCGGGTCGCGGGTGATCAGGCCGCAGTAGGCTGCCTGTTCCTGCGGCGTACCACCGTAGCAGCGATCCATGATGTCGCCGATCGCCGGACGGGTGATGGCGTCTTCGACCTCGATCTGCCACCAGTCCACGGTGACGTTCAGGCCGGTAACGAAGCTCGGGCTCCACACCAGGCCCAGCGTCTTGCTGGTCGAGGTTTCCGGCTTCAGATCCGGGTTGGACTTCCAGGTGAACGCTTCCGGCGTCTGCTTGTTGGCGCCGCTGCCGGCACCCGGCTGCTGGAAGTTGGCTGGCACGCCTTCGGCGGCACACTGCGCAGCCACCGCGCCGGTGCGACGACCGCTGGAGGCCGAGCACGGATCGGCATAGGTTTCGAACGAATCGGTGTCGCCGCGATACAGGTTGTTGATGCTCGGCGCGCGGAAGCCTTCGGAGTAGTTACCACGCACCATCAGGTCATCGATCGGCTTCCAGCGGAAACCGAACTTGTTGTTGGTGGTGTTGCCGAAGTTGCTGTACTTCGAGTAGCGCGAAGCCACGCTGAAGTCCAGCAGCTTGGCGCCCGGCAGGTCAGCCAGCACCGGGATCGACAGTTCGACGAAGAATTCGTCCAGGTCGTAGGAACCCTTGGTCGGGGCAGCGCCGTTGCCGGTGCTCAGGCCGGATGCAATGAAGGCGTCCGGATCGAACTGGCCACTCTCCTTACGGCCTTCATAACCGGCTGCGAAGCCCAGCGCACCGGCCGGCAGCTGGACGATTTCACCGGAGATGTTGGCGTAGTAGCTCTTCGACACCAGGCTGGCCGAGTCGTGCGCAGTGAACGAGGCATAGTCCAGTGCTTCCTGCGAGATCGAGCCCAGCCCGCCCAGCGGATTCATCGGCACACAGCCCGGAATGACAGCGCCGCCTGCGGTCAGACAGACGGCCTGGCCACCCTGCATGGCCGACGGGCCATAGGCCTCCTCCAGACGCTGGATGTTGAACAGGCCGTAGGTCAGGTCGTTCTGGTCGGTCTTGTCGTAACGGTAGCCGACGTCCCAGTCGAAGTTGCGGTCAGCAAACTCGAAGAAGCCTTCGAAACCGCCGTAGAAGTGCCAGTTCTTGACGTTCTGGTTGAACGAGCGACCGCCGGTTTCATTGAAACGGCGATTGACGCCGGTCAGCTTTTCACCGAACGGGTTGTACATGCTGTCGGCGCTGAGGTCCATACCGGTTACCGGCATCGCCGCGAGCAGCTGCTCGGACTTGCGCTCGTTGTACATCGCCTCGGTACGGAAGGTGATGTTGTCGGTGACGTTGTAGGAACCGGTGGCGAACAGCGAGGTGCGTTCCTGCGGGGTCAGCAGGTAGTTGTCCGGCGAGGTGTTGTAACCATGCACGTCGCTGTCGAACGGGGTCTGCACGCCGTTGATGAGTACATAGCGCTCGTCATCGCGGATGTAGGAGCCCGGGATACCGGTGCTGCTCTGGCCGCCGAAGAACGGCGGGCCACCGGCTGAGATCTTGCGATCACCAGCCATCACGGTGCCTTCCTTCACGTAGGACACGCCGAGCACCAGCGACGCGCGGTCGGTGGTGGTGCCGATGGTGAAGTCGGCCGCTTCGCGCTCGCCGTCGCCCTGGCTGTACTGGCCCTTGTAGAAGTTCGCTTCGGCGCCGTCGAAGTTCTGCTTGGTGATGATGTTCACCACGCCGGCGATGGCATCCGAACCATAGATGGTCGAAGCGCCGTCCTTCAGGACGTCGATCCGCTCGATCATCGCAACCGGGATGGTGTTGAGGTCGACGCTGCCATCCAGGCCAGTGGTCCAGCGACGGCCGTTGACCAGCACCAGGGTGCGTTCGGCACCGAGGTTGCGCAGGCTGATGCCGGACGTACCGTCGCCGCCATTGTTGAAGGTACGGTTCAGTGCGGCACCGTTGGCGGCAACGCGCTGCAGGATGTCGGCGACCGAGGTCACGCCCTGCTTCTCGATGTCGGCGCGGGTCAGGCTCAGGACCGGCTGCGAGGTTTCGATATCGGTGCTCTTGATGCGCGAACCGGTTACCGAAATGCGATCCAGGTTGGTCGCTTCCTGCGCCTGGGCTGTTACGGACGTCGCCGCACCGGCGATCAGCGCGACGACGACAGCGTCACGCAGCTTGTTGGACTGGAAATTCATTGGCTCTCTCTCTCCAAGAAATCTTGGCTGGGGTAGTGCCTGCGCGGCGGGGCCAAAAAAGAAGGCTCCAAAATCGCGAGGCTGAATCGATAGTAACGGCCCTTCGCCAAAAATTAAAGCTGTGTTAATTCACACTGTGGTTACACATGAATGCGCCTTGATTTCTTTTATTTCAACGAGTTATCGGGATGTGCGAAGAGGCGCAACCGCGCCTGCCTGCCCTTGAAGCACAAAAAAGTTTCAGTTGATGCATGTCGTGATGTATCCGTTTGTAACGGATGAGTGCTTTTCGCACTTGACAGATGCGTCCAGAAACAATTCGGGCGCCCCAGGGCGCCCGATGTTGAACACTGCTTGTTCGCAGTCGATGAGCGACTACAGATCCTGCTCGTAGCGGACGTACGGCACGGTGCCGTCGTCGTTGCTTTCGTTGCGCGGGGAGAACGGGTTCTTGCCGCGGCTGATGACGTTTTCCGCGCCAACAGTGAGCTGGCCGGACCACGGGGTGCGCCAGGTCAGGCCGATGCCCAGGCCTTCCCATTTGCCGGGCTTGCCAGGAACGTCAACCACGCGGCCGATGATGCTGCCACTGAAATTGCCGTAGCCGGCGCCCAGGCTCAGGCTCTTGCTGTCCCAGCGGTCGACGATGGCCGGAGAGGCGTCAGCCAGCGGTACCAGGCGTGCCTTGGCATACGTGCCGGCGATGGAGACAAAGCCTTCGCGACCGATGTTCTTCTGTGCGAACACGGTCAGGTCATTCTGTTCGGCGCGCAGCGAGGGGGTCTTGCTGGGCGTCGCCAGCCAGGCGGGCAGGGTCTCGCGGCCGGTGCCGGCAGTGATTCCCAGGCGGCCGGTCCCACGGTTGAGCGCGGCGGTGCCGGTCAGGCGCCGGTTGGAGCCGATGGCGTCATCGTCGTCACCCAGGCTGGCCAGCATGCAATGGCTCGCCAGTCCGCTGATGCTCGAACCGCTGCTGCTGTTGCACAGCAGGCCCAGCGAGTCGCCCGAGGACAGGCCGAACGCAGCATCGAGCGAATTGCGGCCGAAATGCCAGCGTGCGCCGACGGCCTGTTCACCGGTCGGCTCCAGGTACAGCAGGGCCTCGACCTTGCCACTGCCCTTGTTCCAGACCGGGATCACGGTGCGGGTGTCCTTGCTCTGCGCATGCACGCCCGTGATCGCGCCAAGGGCGATCAGCAGGGCCAGCGGTAGACGCAGGAAGGTACGCATCGGACCAGTTCAGACAGGGACGGACAGTGAAAGTTCCCGCTGGGGCGGGAACTCGATCCTAGGGTGTTTATGAATTCTTAACAAGCCTTGTTCCTCCCCAGATACAAGACTCATTCGTTTTTACTGAAGACGTTCAGGTGCCGGTACAGCCCCCTTGGCACCGTGGAACAGTATGCCGAACTCCGTCAACGGAAAGTGATACTCCTGTCCGCAGAATTCGCAACGTACGTCCACCGCACCAGTGTCTTCGGCAGCCGCACGGGCCTCTTCCTCGCCCAGCGAGAACAGCATCGAGGCAACCCGTTCACGCGAGCAGGAGCAGGCGAAGGACAGCGCCTTGTCACCCACCAGCTCCGCTTTTTCCTCGTGGAACAACCGGTGCAGCAGCTCCTCGGCCTGGGTGGCCAGCAGCTCGGCCTTGCCCAGGGTGTCGAACAGCGCGCTGGCGCGGGCCCAGCCGTCGTCGTCGCCCTCATCGCCCGGCAGCTTCTGCAGCAGCAGGCCGGCAGCGCCGTCGCGGCCGGCGGCCAGCAGCAGGCGCGTCGGCAACTGCTCGGACTGGCGGAAGTAGTCCTCGAACGCTTCATCCAGTTCCGGCGCGGTCAGTGCGACCAGGCTCTGGTAGCGCTGCGGTTCGCGCGGATCCAGGCCCGGGTTCTCGATGGTGATGGCCAGCAGCGAGTCCTGGCCCAGGTCGGTCAGGTCGCGGGGGGCGTCGCCGCCTTCGGCCAGCTGGACGATGCCGCGCAGGGTGCCGGCGGCAGTGCATTCGGCGAACAGGGTACGCAGGGCGGTGTTGCTGCGCAGCTGGATCGACAGGCGGCCGTCCACCTTGGTGTGGCCGGTGAACAGCGCCGAGGCCACGCAGGCCTCGCCGAGCAGTTCGGTGGCACTGTCCGGATACTCGCCGTGGGACTGGATGTCCTGCCAGGTGGCCTGCAGGCGCACATGGACGCCACGGACACCAGCGTCGGGGAGCAGGAAACGGATAAGAGAATCGGATTGGGCGGTCATCGGCTCACATCGCGCGGAAACGGGGATGGTTGCCGGATAATGCGCCGACAACCAGGCATAAGAAGGATGCACCAGTAATGGGGGCAGGGGGAGAGCAGGACAAGGTAGTGGCCGCCGCCGACACGGTGCCGCGTCGTCGCTGGCGCTGGAAACGGCTGCTGTGGCTGCCGGTGCTGTTCGTGGCCTTCAGCTGCCTGCAGGTGCTGGTGCTGCGTTTCATCGATCCGCCGCTGTCCACGGTGATGGTCTGGCGTTTCGGCGAGGCACTGGGTGAAGGCGACTGGTCCTACCGGCTGCACTACCAGTGGCGGGACCTGGACCAGATGGCGCCGAGCCTTCCCATTTCGCTGGTGGCCGCCGAGGACCAGCGCTTCCCTGACCACAGCGGATTCGATCTGCAGGCCATTGAAAAGGCGCGCGACCACAACGCGCGGGGCGGGCGCCTGCGCGGGGCCAGCACGATCAGCCAGCAGGTGGCCAAGAACCTGTTCCTGTGGCAGGGCCGCAGCTGGATCCGCAAGGGCCTGGAGGTCTGGTACACGGTGCTGATCGAAGCGTTCTGGCCGAAGCAGCGGATCCTGGAGATGTACGCCAACATCGCCGAGTTCGGCGACGGCGTGTATGGCGCCCAGGCGGCGGCGCAGACATTCTGGGGCAAGGACGCCGCGCGGCTGAGCCCTGCGGAGAGCGCACGTCTGGCGGCAGTGCTGCCGGCGCCGCGTCGCTACAACGCGGCCAAGCCAGGCCCGTACGTGCAGCGGCGCGCGGCGTGGATCCAGCGGCAGGCACGGCAGCTGGGTGGAGCGGGGTATCTGGCCGAGGATTGAGGGCGCCGACAGCAGCGGCGTCCGTGCTGCCTTTGCTTCTGGTGCCGGAAGCGGGTGGCGTGAACGGTGGACTGGCGGGCTGCACGCCCGTCAACCACGTACAATCCGGCGATGACTCGTGAGCGTCTTACCTTCGTCATCGCCGCACACAATGAAGAGCTGGTTCTACCCCAGCTGCATCCGCGATTGTGCGCGGTGCTGGACGGCCTGGCCGGAATCGATGGACACATCCTGTACGTGGATGACGGCAGCAGTGACACGACCTGGTCGTTGATCGCATCGCTGGCCCAGGCCGATCCGCGGGTATCGGCGCTGAAGCTGTCGCGCAACTTCGGCAAGGAGGCGGCGCTGACCGCCGGCCTGGACCATGTGCGCGAAGGCGCGGCGATGATCCTCGATGCCGATGGCCAGGATCCGCCGGAACTGGTGCCGCACTTTGTCGAGCGCTGGCGCGAAGGCTACGACAACGTCTACGGCACGCGCCTGGTGCGTGACGGCGAGAGCTGGAGCAAGCGTGCTGCCGCATCGGTGTTCTACCGGGTGATCGGCCGCCTCTCGCGCACTCCCATTCCGGCCGATACCGGCGATTTCCGCTTGCTTTCACCGCGCGCGCTGAGCGCATTGCGCGAGATGCGCGAACGTCACCGGTTCATGAAGGGGCTCTTCAGCTGGGTCGGTTTCCGCCGCGTGGCGGTGCCGTATCACCGGCATGCCCGTTTGGCCGGCAGCAGCAAGTTCAGCCTGTGGCGGCTGTGGAACTTCGCGCTGGAAGGCATCACCGGCTTCTCGACGGTCCCGCTGCGGGCGGCGACCTACATGGGGCTGGCCACCGCTAGCGTGGCCTTCGTGTTTGCCATCTGGGTGATCGCCAAGGCGGCGATGTACGGCGACCGTGTGGCCGGGTGGCCAACGATGATGGCGGTGATCCTGTTCCTGGGGGGCGTGCAATTGATCGCGCTGGGGCTTATCGGCGAGTACCTGGGACGCCTGTACGAGGAGTCCAAGCAACGGCCGTTGTACCTGGTTGACGCATGGTTGGCCCCTTCCGTGGCAGACTCGGAGCTGCAACCCACCCTGGGAGGGCAGGCAGATGACGTCGGTACGGCAACTGTTGGACGGCAAGTCCCCTGAAGTACATGCGGTCGCGCCTGGCGCGGCGGTGATCGATGCGATCCGGCTGATGGCACAGAAGGGCATCGGCGCGGTACTGGTGATGGATGGACCGCGACTGGTCGGGATCCTGTCCGAGCGCGATTACGCGCGCAAGATCGTGCTCCACGATCGTTCGTCGCGCGACACAGCGGTGTCGGAGATCATGACTGCGAAAGTAGTGACGGTGACCCCGGGTGAGCAGGTGGAACACTGCCTGCAGCTGGTGACCGATTACCGCATCCGCCATCTGCCGGTGGTCGAGGGCGGGCAGGTGCTGGGGGTCATTTCCATCGGTGACCTGGTGAAGTCGGTGATCGATGCGCAGCGGCGCGAGCTGGATCAGCTGCAGCAGTACATCGTGGCGGGGTAAGTTTGTCGCTGGCGGGCCTGCGGCCCGCCGGCCCGCTTTTTCAAGCAACTGCCAAAGCCTAAAGCCAGAGCCAAAGCCGAAGCCGAAGCAGCGCCTTCCTGATGTGCGAGGAGGCGGAGGGCATGGCCGTGCAGGACACGCC
>NZ_QAIJ01000358.1:0-5086 GCF_003060985.1 Stenotrophomonas sp. HMWF023 | reverse complement strand
GCCGTGCAGGACACGCCGTAAACCCATCCATGGGGGCTCGATGGCGCCTTGCTCGTGTGCGCTGTCCTGCGCACACGGCAAGACCGGGGTTGGGCGTCCTGCCCAACCCGCCCGGCGCATGCGCCGGGCCCATGGCGCCAACGGTCCTGCACGGCCATGCCCTCCGCCTCAGGACACGTTCCGGTGAGCGCGGCCGGTACTTGATTCAGCTTGATCTGGCTTGGTAGACGCCAACCTCGGTTGGCACTGCTTTTGATTCTGCTTTCTTCTTTTGATTCTGAATTCCTGCTCTCGTTCCGCGCGCGCAGGAAACTGTCAGGAGGGGGACGGGTGGCCCAGGCAGGACCGTTGGCGCCATGGATGGCGCCATCGAGCCCCCATGGATGGGTTCACGGCGTGTCCTGCCTGGGCCACCCGTCCCCCTCAAGCCAAGATCAACAAACGCGCCGAACGCCCGCTCTATTTCGCGTAGTGCCCACCGCAGTCGGCATCCTTGCCCGGGCCCAGTTCGATGGTGGCCAGCAGTGCCGCCGGCGGCGCGATGCTGCCCAGCGTCAGCGCCACCGCACCACGGATACCCAGTGCCTTGAAGTCCGGGCGGAACGACGGGTCCTTGAAGGTGCCGCCGATGCGCAGCGGCGAGCGCAGTACCAGGATGCTCCTGTCCTTCGGTCGTGGCTTCAGCAGCAGGTCCAGCGTTTCATCGCGCAGGCTGACATCGCCTTCACCGAGGATGATCGTGTCGGTGGTGTCCACTGCCATTGCACGGGTATGCATCAGGCCCTCGCGCACGCCGAAATCGGCGAAGGCGCAGCGCAGCGGAATCTGTTTGTCGCCGGTGAACAGGAATTTCAGCGATTCGGTGATGTCCAGCCCCGCCACTTCCATCAGCAGGTTGCCGACATGGCCGCGGCCCATGCCCAACGCCACGTTGCCGCTGCTGCTGCCGAGCATCGCCGCGATCGAGTTGCCGTTGCCGGTCAGATCAATGTCGCCGCTGATACCACCCTTGGCCTGCTCGGCCAGCTTGGCATCGGGGAACAGCTGGCCCAGCTGCACGCCGCGCACGCTGGCCTTCAACGAAGTAGCGATCTGTGGGCGTCGTGCGTCCATCCGGATCGTGCTGCGGATGTCACCACCGGCAACGCCGAAGTTCAGCGGGTCCAGCCGCAGCACACCATCATCCAGCAGCAGATGCGCATCCATGTCGTCCAGCGGCAGCTTCGGCGCATTGATGCGCTGGGCCTTCCAGCGCACGTCGGCATCCATCGCACGCAGCTTGCCCAGGTTGTACGGCGTAGCCGGCAGCACCTTTGCGCTGGCGGCCACGCGCGCAGCCTCGGCCCTCTGTTCTGCATTGGCGGTCTCGCCGCCGCCGGTTTTCGGCGGGGCGCCGACGAAGCCGGCAAGATCATCGAAATCAAGACGACGCGATACCAGGTTCGCGGTCATCCTCGGACGTTCCCGGGAGACGTCGAACTGCACATCGCCCCCCAGATCACTGTCGCCGACTTTGCCGGTGAAGCGCTCGTAGCGCCATGTCTGATGCTCGCGCTTCAGGCGGCCATCCAGGGCATACGGTGGGGAGGGCGGAATGGCGATGCCCAGCAATGGATACAGGTCGGCCAGGTCTTTGCCGCTCAGCGCGAACTGCAGGTCGAACACCTGCAGCTGGAACGGGTTGGTCAAGGTGCCGGTGGCAACGGCATGGGTGGCGCCGGCACGGCCATCAAGGTGGATGCGGAAGGGATGGCCGCTGTCGGTCAGTTCCAGCGGCGATTCGGTGCCGCCGCTCAGGATGAAGGGGTTGCCCCGCCAGCGGCCTTTGCCGGCCACCAGCAACGGTGGTGCAGCGTCGGCCTGTTTGGGTTGCCCGCTGCGCACGTTCACCAGGATATCGGTGCGGCCCAGTGCGTCGAGGAACTGCAGGCGGCCATCATCAATGTGCAGGCGCTTGAGCTGCGGTGTGGCGCCGCCCTTGCTGTCGCCGAGGAAATTCCAGTTGCCCGGGTCACCTTTGCGCGGCGCTGTCTCCAGCAGTACGTCAGGGCGGGTCAGGCGCACTTCGGGAAGCTGCACGTTGCCGCGCAGCAGTGGCCACACGCGCACGTCGATCTCGACCCGGTCGGCGCTGGCCATGTTCGGCTGTTTCGCCCACGACGCATTGGAGAAGGTGAGGGTGTCGGCGCGCACGGTGGTGGTGCGGCCGAGGTCGACGTCCAGGTTGCCGATGTGCAGGGCGCGCCCGGTACGGGCCTGCACCGCACGTTCCACCGGACCCTTGAACCAGTTCCAGTCCCACAGGGCGATGAGGACCAGGATCGCCGCGAACAGGAATACCAGCACGGCGAGCCAGCGCTGCCCGCGTGGACCGGGGCGACGCAGGCGCCAGCGCGACGCCTTGGAAGCAGCAGGAGCAGAGGCAGCATTCACGCTGCCATGGTTGCCCCGTCGCGGTGGACGGGGCGCGAAGCGATCATGTGCATGGCGTGCAGAGTCGACGCCTGCTTGCCCGGCAGGGCCCGGCGTTACCGCCTGACTGTGGTCACAGCACCTGTCGGGTCACTGCGACGAAGTGGCAGACGCTGCCGCCGATCACGAACAGATGCCAGATCGCATGCGAATAGGGGATGGATTCGCGGTGATAGAAGTAGGTGCCCAGCGTGTAGGACAGGCCGCCGCCGAACAGCCAGGCGAGGGTGCCGCCATCGATCGAGGCCCACATCGGCTTGATCGCCACCACCACCAGCCAGCCCATGGAGATGTAGATCACCGTGGACAGCAGCTTGAAGCGGCCGGTGTAGAACAGCTTGAACACCACGCCACCGAGCGCCAGCGCCCAGATCGCGGTGAACATGCCCCAGCCCCAGGGACCACGCAGGCCGATCAGGGTGAACGGGGTATAGGTGCCGGCGATCAGCACATAGATCGCGCAATGGTCGAACACCTTCAGGCGGCCCTTGGCCTGCGGGTGCTGGATGGCGTGGTACAGCGTGGAGGCGGTGTACAGCAGCAGCAGGGCGATGCCGAACACGATCGCGCTGGCCAGCTGCCAGCCATCGCCGTAGATCGCGGCCAGGGTGATCAGTACCGCGCTGGCGGCCAGGGCAAGCACCGCACCCAGCCCGTGGGTCAGGGCGCTGGCAATTTCTTCACGGATCGAAGCAACAGAAGTCGTGGACATGGCATGGGCATCGTCTGCAGGGAGGGGGACCCGCACCCCCCTATCATCGCCGCGATGGCGGGCGCGTGCACCCCCGCCACCGTATGGTTGCTGCGATCAGTTGCCGGTGACCGTATGCGCGGCTTCCCGGGTTGCCGAGAAACGCACATCCGGCGCGCGCTCCTGCGCCAGTTGCAGGTTGACCCGGGTCGGTGCCAGGTAGACCAGGTGGCCGGCGGCGTCGAGGGCCAGGTTCAGCGCATTCTTCTCGCGGAACTCCTCCAGCTTCTTCTCGTTGCTGCAGTGGACCCAGCGCGCGGTGGTCACGCTGACCTGCTCGAAGGTGGCTTCCACGCCGTATTCGTCCTTCAGGCGGTAGGCAGCCACATCGAACTGCAGCACGCCCACCGCGCCCAGAATCAGGTCGTTGCTGGTCAACGGACGGAAGAACTGGGTCGCGCCTTCCTCGGACAACTGTGCCAGGCCCTTCTGCAGCTGCTTGAGCTTGAGCGGATCGCGCAGCCGGGCGCGACGGAACAGTTCCGGAGCGAAGTTGGGGATGCCGGTGAAGGTGATCGCTTCGCCTTCGGTGAAGGTGTCACCGATGGAAATGGTGCCGTGGTTGTGGATGCCAATCACATCGCCCGGCCACGCCTCGGCGGCGATTTCACGGTCGCTGGCCATGAAGGTCAGCGCATTGGCCAGCTTCATGTCCTTGCCGGTGCGCACGTGCAGGGTCTTCATGCCGGCGCTGAACCGGCCCGAGCAGACGCGCATGAAGGCTACGCGGTCACGGTGCTGCGGATCCATGTTGGCCTGGATCTTGAACACGAAACCGGTCAGCTTCGGCTCCTGCGGGGCGACTTCGCGGCCGGTGGTGGAGCGCGCCTGCGGCGACGGTGCGTGTTCAACGAAGAAGTCCAGCAGCGGCTGTACGCCGAAGTTGTTCACGCCCGAACCGAAGAACACCGGGGTCTGCTTGCCGGCCCGGTAGGCCTGCAGGTCGAACGGGTGGCTGGCACCCTGCACCAGTTCCAGTTCGTCGCGCAGATCGGCCAGCATCCGCTCGCCGATCTTCTCGGCCAGCCCGGGCGAATCGATCGACGGGAAGATGGTCGAATCCTGACGGGTGAAGTTGCGACCCTGTTCGTACAGGTGCACTTCGCCGGTGATCAGGTGGACCACGCCCTTCAGGCGCTGGCCCATGCCGATCGGCCAGGTGACCGGTGCGCACTGGATGCCGAGCACGCTTTCAACCTCATCCAGCAGGTCGATCGGCTCCTTGCCCTCGCGATCGAGCTTGTTGATGAAGGTCATGATCGGGGTGTCGCGCAGGCGGCACACTTCCATCAGCTTGATGGTGCGCTCTTCCACGCCCTTGGCCACGTCGATCACCATCAGCGCCGAGTCCACCGCGGTCAGCACGCGGTAGGTGTCCTCGCCGAAGTCGGCGTGGCCCGGGGTGTCGAGCAGGTTGATGATCTTGCCCTCGTACGGGAACTGCATCACCGAGGAGGTGACGGAGATGCCGCGCTCCTTTTCCAGCGCCATCCAGTCCGAGGTGGCGTGGCGGGCAGCCTTGCGGCCCTTCACCGAGCCGGCCATCTGGATCGCGCCGCCGAACAGCAGCAGCTTTTCGGTCAGCGTGGTCTTGCCGGCGTCAGGGTGGGAAATGATGGCGAACGTGCGGCGACGCGACGCTTCGGTGGCGACTTCGGACATGGCAGTGGCGCCCGCACGGGGCGCTTTTCAAAGAGATAAGCGCCCGATTATACCGGCCTGCCGGCGTCGGCGGGTCAGCGCCCGGCGCTGGCGTCGCCGCGGCCCTCGCGGGCGAAGTGCAATTCGCCCTGTGGGGCGAGGATGCGCACCGGCACCGAACGCAGGCCCATGCCCCGGTTGCGCTGCACCACGAAGTGCAGG
>NZ_QAIJ01000357.1:0-1494 GCF_003060985.1 Stenotrophomonas sp. HMWF023 | reverse complement strand
CTTCTCTGGCCGCACCATCCAGATCCTGAAGGTGGCCGGCGCCGGTCCGGACCATCCGTTCATGGCCCACGTGCAGGAATCGCGTTACCTGAAGGCCGTGTTCTGCCGCGTGGTGGACTGAGCTGCGGAACGTGTCACGCCGGACACGGGCCGGCAACCTGTAGCGCCGGGCCTACGCTCGGCTCTACAAAAGCGTGGACAGCAGCGCTATGGTCGGGCTCTTCCCTCTGCTGGTGAGAGCCCATGCCTTCGTTGAGTCGCCTGTCCCTGCTGCTCGCCCTGGCGCTGAGTGCGCCGCTGTCCGCCCATGCCGTCGACTTCAGCGCGCAGGAACTGGCCCGGGCCAAGGCACTGCAGCAGCGCCTGCTGACCCTGGACAGCCATCTGGATACGCCGGCCAACTTCGGCCGCGACGGCTTCGACATCGAGCAGCGACACGACCGCAATGCGCTCTCGCAGGTGGATTACCCGCGCATGGTCGAAGGCGCGCTTGATGGCGGCTTCTGGGCGATCTACACCGACCAGGGCGACCGCACTGCCGCTGCGCATCTGGCCGAACGCGATCACGGCCTGCAGCGGTTGCTGGAGATCCGGCAGATGCTGGCCGCCAACCCCGAGCGCTTCGCGCTTGCGCTGACCGCCGATGACGCCGCGCGCATCAAGGCCGCTGGCAAGCGCGTGGTCTACATCAGCATGGAGAACGCCAGCCCGCTGGTGGCCGATCCCAGCCTGCTGTCGTTCTATCACCGTGCGGGCCTGCGCCTGCTCAGCACCGTGCATTTCGCCAACAACGAGTTCGCCGACTCGGCCACCGATCCCAAGGACGCTGAATGGAAGGGCCTGAGCCCGGCTGGCAAGGACCTGGTGCGCTCCGCGGTGAAGCTGGGCATCGTCATCGACCAGTCGCACGCCTCCGATGCCGTATTCGATGATCTGCTGGCGATGATGCCGGTGCCGTTCGTGCTGTCGCACAGCTCGGCCAAGGCGATCTATGACCACCCACGCAACCTTGACGACGCGCGCCTGCGCAAGCTGGCCAAGGCCGGCGGCGTGATCCAGGTGAACGCATATGGCGGCTACCTGATCGACACCGCCAAGTCGCCTGAGCGCAAGCAGGCCGAAGAAGCCCTGAGCAAGCAGCTGGGTGGCTGGGAAGACATGACCATCGAACAGGGCGTTGCCCTGCAGAAGGCCGAACAGGCACTGGACCACGAACACCCGGTGCGCCACGCCAGCCTGGACGACTTCTTCGCCCACTTTGAGCACATCCTCAAGGTCGTCGGTCCCGAGCACGTCGGCATCGGCCTGGACTGGGATGGCGGCGGTGGCCTGAGCGACCTGCCTGATGTCAGCCAGTTGCCGAAGATCACCGCGTGGCTGTTGCGCAAGGGCTACACCGAGCAGCAGATCGCTGCCATCTGGGGCGGCAACCTGCTGCGGGTGATGCGCCAGGCGCAGGACTACGCGGCAAAGCAGGGCGGCTAGCCGCCCTGC
>NZ_QAIJ01000099.1:0-14808 GCF_003060985.1 Stenotrophomonas sp. HMWF023 | reverse complement strand
CCTTGCGGAACGGACGCACCTGCACCCGCACGTAGACGCCTGCGGCGACATAGGGATCGGCATCGGCCCAGGCCTGGGCCTGCTGCAACGAATCGAAGCCGGCTATCACCACTGAGCCACTGAACCCTGCCGGGCCGGGGTCTTCGCTATCGATCGCCGGACACGGGCCCGCCAGCAGCAGGCGGCCTTCATCGCGCAACGCGGTCAGCCGCGCCAGGTGCTCGGGCCGCGCCTGCAGCCGCTGGGCCAGTACATCCTGGCCGTCATATCCTTCAATCACATACCACACCGGCATTTCCTCGCTTGCGTTGCTGGTGAACCGATTCTAGCCAATCCAGCCCCCTGCCCGGCCTCGGCTGGACACTGGCGCAGCAAAGGCTTACCCTAGGGACCATTGCACGTGGCTGGATGCAGCAGCCCGTCGGTTTTTGCGGCCAACGCAGCCCCCGACGACCGACCCGCTGCTTCGAACCGGTCCACCCGACCGGGCCCCGTAGACGACCTCCCCGTAGTCCTGTCGCTGCCGTGTCCTGCGGCGCGTCCTGTTGTTTGATGTGTGGAACCGCGCCGAGACAGGCGCGCCTGGTGTCCTGGCGGTCCGTGGCAGTTGCCCGGTGTGCCAGCTACCGCGACTGGTCCGTTGCAATCCTGATCTCCATTAGATGACTTCCGAACTCGCGCTTGACGCGAACACGCCAACCCGGCCGCCCGCCCCCCAGCAGCAGGAAATGCCGCTGGCCGTGGTGCATGGGCAACCGGTCCTGCAGATTCCGCAGGACCTGTACATCCCGCCGGATGCGCTGGAAGTCATCCTGGATGCTTTCGAAGGCCCGCTGGACCTGTTGCTGTACCTGATCCGCCGGCAGAACCTGGACGTGCTGGACATCCCCGTGGCCGAGATCACCCGGCAGTACGTGGAATACATCACCGTGATGCGCGAGCTGCGCTTCGAGCTTGCCGCCGAGTACCTGGTGATGGCGGCGATCCTGGCGGAAGTGAAGTCGCGCATGCTGCTGCCCCGCCCCCCCAGCGTGGAGGGCGAGGAAGCCGATCCGCGTGCGGAGCTGGTGCGACGGCTGCAGGAGTACGAACGTTTCAAGCAGGCCGCCGAGGACATCGACGCCCTGCCCCGGCAGGACCGTGACACCAGCGTGGCGCATGCCTTCATGCCCGAGCGCGCCGCAGTGAAGCTGCCGCCGCCGGTGGACCTGAAGGAAATGCTGATGGCCCTGCACGACGTGCTCAAACGCGCCGAGCTGTTCACCGGCCACGCGATCAAGCGCGAGGCGCTGAGTGTCCGGCAGCGCATGGGCGAAGTACTGGGGCGACTTGAAGACGGCAAGTTCTATCGTTTTGAAAACCTGTTCACCGCCGAAGAGGGCAAGCTGGGCGTGCTGGTCACGTTCCTGGCCGTGCTGGAACTGGCCAAGGAACAGCTGCTGGACCTCGTGCAGGAAGAACCGCTGGCGCCGATCTACGTAAAGTCCCTGGCCGCCGGCAATACCAATGCCCCGCTGCAGTTCAGCAGCGAATTCGACGACAACGACGCCGCCAATGAAAACGAGTGAGCGCTGACTGCCGATGGATCAAACGCTGATCAACCGCATTGTCGAAGGTGCGCTGCTGGCCTCCAGCCAGCCGCTCACCCTGGCCCAGCTGAAGGACCTGTTCCCGGAAGATGAGCCGGCACCGCCGGGCAGCATCGAACGTGCGCTGGAACGGCTGCGCGAGAGCTGCCAGGACCGTGGCGTGGAACTGGTGGAGGTGGCCTCCGGCTTCCGCTACCAGGTGACCGCCGAAGTGCATGGCTGGATCAGCCGGCTGTGGACCGAACGCAAGACCCGCTATACCCGCGCCACCCTGGAAACGCTGGCACTGATCGCCTACCGGCAACCGATCACCCGCGGCGAGATCGAGCAGGTGCGCGGCGTGGCGGTCAGCAGTAACATCATCCAGGCACTGGAAGAGCGCGAGTGGATCCGCGTGGTCGGCCACCGTGACGTGCCCGGCAAGCCCGCGCTGTTCGGCACCACCAAGGGCTTCCTGGACTACTTCGGGCTGAAACGCCTGGACGAACTGCCGCCCCTTTCCGAGCTGAAGGACCTGGGCGACCTGGAACCGCAGCTCGCGCTGGATCGCGACGCCCCCCTCGCCGCCAGTGCCGACGGCCCGGACGTGAGCGCCGACCCGGACGCCGCTGCAAATGACGACACCAGCACCACCGCTGGCGACACCCCCGATTCTGCCGACGCACTTCCTGCGGCGGCCGACGATGAGCAAGCACCTTCGCCCTCCGATGATGGGCACCCCGATTCCGCGCCGGGCGAGCGCGCGGTGACAGTGAACGAACGCGAAGACAACGCCGTCGCGAAGACGACCGTGGCTGTTGACCAAGCCGATTCCGAACCAGAGGCCGACCCCGAAACCGTCGGCCGGAGCAAAACTGATGAGTGACACCCCCCGCAAGCCCTCGTTGAACAAGCTTTCGCTCAAGCGCGAAGCCACGTCCGAACAGTTCAAGCTGGAAGAACGCCTGCACAAGGTCCTGGCCCAGGCCGGCCTGGGCTCGCGCCGTGCGCTGGAACAGCGCATCGCTGAAGGCCTGGTCAAGGTCAACGGCGAAGTCGCGCAGACCGGCATGTCGGTCAAGAGCGGCGACAAGATCGAGCTCGACGGTCGCGGCTTCGTCGCCACCGCGCTGGCCGAACCCTCGCGCGTGCTGGTCTACAACAAGCCGGAAGGCGAAGTGACCACCCGCGAAGACCCTGAAGGTCGCCCGACCGTGTTCGAATCCCTGCCGGCGCTGAAGGGCGCCCGCTGGATCGCCGTCGGCCGCCTCGACATCAACACCACTGGCCTGCTGCTGGCAACCACCGACGGTGAGCTGGCCAACGCCATGATGCACCCCTCGTTCGAGGTGGAGCGCGAGTACGTGGTGCGCGTGCGTGCCCCGGAAGGCGAGGACAAGGTGCCTGATGCCGTCGTCGACCGCCTCACCCGTGGCGTCGCACTGGAAGATGGTCCGGCCAAGTTCGATGAGATCGAACGCATCGGCGGCACCGATTCGCACGACTGGTTCCGCGTCGTGGTGAAGGAAGGCCGCAATCGCGAAGTGCGCCGCCTGTGGGAATCGCAGGGCTGCCAGGTCAGCCGCCTCAAGCGCACCCGCTACGGCAAGGTCAGCCTGCCGCGCGAACTGGCTCGCGGCCAGTCGGTCGAACTGCCGGGCAGCCAGGTCGAAGCGCTGCGCGCCGAACTGAAGCTGGAAGAAGGCGCACCGTCGGCCCTGACCCTGCAGCCGGTGATCGGCCAGCGTCGCGCCGCCAAGACCACCGTGCGCGTGCGTGAGGGTGGCCGCGGCAATGCCTACGTCAACGGTCACAGCACCGCCGATGAAGGGCGTGAACTGCGTCGCTTCGACAATGTGCGCGAAGACCGCGGCCGCGGTCGCGGCGGCAAGGGTGGCGGCGGCTTCAAGGGCGGTCTGACGGTCAGCGGTGAAGCCGCAGCCAAGCAGTCGCAGCGCCCGTTCAAGCAGCGCGCGCCGAAGAACGACCGCTCGCTGCCGGAAGGCAACCCGGCCGCATTCCGCACCTGGTATGTGCCTGACGGCGTCAGCACCGGCCCGAGCGGCCACCGCAACGCGGGTCCGGGCGCACGTGGCCCGGGTGCCCGTGGTCCGGGCGCAGGTGCAGGTGCAGGCGGCCAGGGCCGTCCGTACGGCAAGCCGAAGGGCCCAGGCGCAGGCGCCGGTGGCGGCCAGGGTCGCGGCGGCTACGGCGGTGAAGGTCGTGGTGGCTACGGTGGTGAAGGACGCGGTGGCGCCGGTGGCGCCGGCGGCCAGGGTCGTCCGGCCGGTGCGGGCAACCGCTCGCAGGGCCAGGGCAACAAGCACCCGTACGGCCATCCGGGCAATGCCCCGAGCTTCCCCTCCGACCACGCCAACCCGGGCTTCAGTCCGTACGGCACCTCGCGTCCGGCCGGCAACGGTCGTCCGGGTGGCAATGCAAATGCACGTCCGGGCGGCAACCGTGGTCCGGGCGGCCCCGGTGGCAATCGTGGCCCGGGTGGTCCCGGTGGCAACCGTGGTCCCGGCGGCCCGGGTGGCAACCGCGGCCCGGGTGGCCCCGGCGGCAACCGTGGCCCGGGTGGCCCGCGTCGCAGCGGCCCGCGCGGCAGCTGAGCGCTGAAGCAACCGACATGAAGAACCCCGGCTCCGGCCGGGGTTTTTCTTTAAACAGGGGACGGCGGGGATCAAGTCGTTTTTGCCAGACTGTGTGTCGAACGGGCGAAAGCGACTTAATCCCCTCCGTCCCCTTTTGCATGGCGCTGGAAGGCGGCGGGTGTGGTGCCAGCCATGCTGCGGAAGAAGGCAATGAACGGGCTCTCTGCCGAGAAGCCGGTGTCCTGCGCGACATGTGCGACGCGATGGCCAAGCAGCAGCAGTTCCATCGCCCGCATCAGGCGCCATTGCTGGCGCCAGGCCTGGTAGCCCATGCCGGTATCGCGCTGCATCAGCCGGCCCACGGTACGCACGCTCAAGCCCGTGCGTGCGGCCAGCTCCCCCAGTTCGGGCGGCAGGTGTTCGGCCAGCGGCAGGCAACGTGCGATCCGTGGATCGTGCGGCAATGGCAGGTCCATCGGCGCTACCGGTGCGGCGGCGATCTCCAGCAAGCACAGCGCGAGCTGATGGTGCGCACGTGGCGCCTGCCAGTCGTGATCGAACGGTGCCTGCGCGATCGGCTCCAGCAGCGCCTGCAGCAAGGGCCCCACCCCGATGATTGCCGGCTGCTGCGGCAGCTGTGCCGACAGCGTGGTATCGAAGTACAGCGAGCGGTAGTCCACCGCCTGGCGCATCTGCGCCCGATGGCGCAGGCCGCCAGGGATCCATGCCGCGCGCGACGGCGGCAGCAGACTGATGCGGTCACCAAACGTCAGCCGCGTGCAGCCCTGTCGCGTGTACAGCAGCTGCGCACGTGCGTGCTGATGCCAGCCCGAATCGTGATCGGCCAGCGACGACGCAATGCCCAACACCGGCGCGTCCCAGGCGTCGGCATCGAAGTGCGCATCCGGCTGCAGCCAAGCCATGTCCGATTTCCTATATTTTCTGTCAGAACCGACATATTGCGCCAACGCGCCGGCCATCACAATGCGCGGCCCCGATTCCGGAGCGCCCGCATGTCGCGTCGCCTGTTGCTGCTCACCATCGCGCTGCTGATGTTCCCGCAGCTGGCACAGACCCTGTACAGCCCTGCCCTGGCCGATCTCGCCGGGCGCTTCGCACTGCCACCGGGCGCCGCCAGCCAGGCGATGAGCCTTTACCTGTTCGGTTTCGCCGCCGGTGTCGCGCTGTGGGGATGGCTGGCCGACCGTATCGGCCGCCGCCCAGCCCTGCTCGGTGGCCTGGCCGTGTTCGCACTGGCGGCCTGCGGAGGCCTGCTGGCCAGCACGTTCGGCCAGGTCCTGCTGGCCCAGGCACTGGCCGCGCTGGGCGCGGCGGCGGCCTCGGTGGTGACCCAGACGGTACTGCGCGATCACCTGCAGGGGCCGGCCTTGGCGCAGGCGTTCTCGTGGATCGGCATGGCGCTGGCATTGAGCCCGGCGATCGGGCTGGCACTGGGGACGTTGCTGGTTGCCACCCACGGCTATGCGGGCGTGCAGGCAGGCCTGCTGCTGATTGCCCTACTGCTGATGCTCGGATGCACATCCGGCCTGCACGAGAGCCGCCCTGCCAACGTCGGGCACACCCCTCTGCTGCCACTGCTGCGGCAACTGCTCTGCGACCGCTGGATCTGGTCACAGGCGCTGCTGGTGATGGCATTCAACGTGGCCATGTACAGCTGGTACGCGCTGGGCCCCTTCGTGTTCGAGCGACTGCACTGGCCGCTGGCCTGGTTCGGTGCCAGCGGCGCGCTGCTGGCGCTGGGTTCGGCGCTGGGCGCTTGGGGCAATGGCCGCCTGCTACGCGCAGGCGCGTGCGCCACCACCCGCATCCAACTCGCCGCAGGGCTGGTGCTGGCCGGTGGCCTGTTGGCTGTACTGCTGCATGATCGACCCGCTCTGGTCGTGGCGATGGTGCCGGTGGTGACCGGCTTCGGCCTGGCCATTCCCAATGTGCTCGGCCAGGCCCTGCGCGGCTATCCGCATTGCCTCGGCAGCGCAGGCGCGCTGTTCGGCCTGCTCTATTACCTGTTGATCGGCGTGGCGATGGCCGTGGTCGGTGCACTGCAGCTGCTGGCACCGACGCTCATCGCATGCGGGCTGCTTGCACTGTGGCTGCAGCGGCCGCGCGCCGTTGTGGCCTAGGAATTATTGCAAAGGCCATGCGCTGTGCGCTGCTTCCGGAATCGCCCCCTATGCACTGGCTATCGTGCGCACTCTCCCCAACGAGGCAGATGCCCATGATCACCATCACCGCCGAACAGGCCCGCGCAAACGCAGATGCCGCTACGCGTCCTGTCGACCAGTACTACCGCGATCTCGACACGTCGATCCAGGCGGGGTCGGAAAATGGCCGCCGCTACATCGTGTTCGGCTTCAGCCAGGCATTGGCCAGCGAGCGGCTCGTCGAGGGCGTCGTCGCGCAGTTGCAGAAGAATGGCTTTGAGGTCGAACGACTGCCCAGCGATGCCGAGCAGCATTACATCCGCATCAGCTGGGAAGGAACCGCGCCGGCCCGGCTCAACGCCGGCTGATGGTGAACGCGGCGCCGTCCACGCCCAGGTCCCAGCCCTTGCCGGTGCCGGACAGGGCCAGCGAGATATCACCCTTCGTCATCACCTGCGCGTTGCTGGATTTCACCGCACCGGCGTGCGCGCCTACCGAGGCGTATGTGCCCAGCAGCTCGCCGACGCTGCTGGCGCCGGTGAAGCTGCCACGGCCATCGGTGATCTTCGACTTGCCGACGGTCAGGCCGCCGCCCTTCAGCTGGATCCGCACCGGCATGCTGGCGCCACTGGTGCAGTGGATGGTGCCGTTGCCCGAGGCGGTCTTGTAGATCAGCGACCAGCCGGACAGGTTGTAGCGCAGCTGGCAATCGAGGTTGCCACCGGCCTGCGCGGTCGGGGCCAGGGAGGCGGCGGCCAGCGCCAGCAGCAGGGCAAACGGCTTGGTATTCATCGGCAGAACATCCACATCGGTCGGAATGTGGGCGAATCTAGCAGCGCGCGCGTGCACGTTGGATGCAGGCGCGCGCGGTGAGGCAGGAGGCGTTCAGCCGCCGTATCAGGCCTGCACATCCAGATGAAAGGCGTCGGCATCGAGCATCGCCGGGAAGCGTGCACGGTGCGAGGCCAGCGCTTCGGCCGAGATGGTGGTGGTCACCACCTGCTCGCGCTCGCGGATCTCCACCTGCGGCTGACCGAGGAAGTCGATGACCGCACTATCGCCGGCGTAATGCAGCTGGTTGCCGTCCACGCCTACGCGGTTGACCGCAGCGACGAAGCACAGGTTCTCGATCGCCCGCGCGCGCAGCAGGGTCTTCCACGCATAAGCGCGAGCCGACGGCCAGTTGGCGACGAAGATCTGCAGGTCGAAGTCCAGCTGTTCAACACGCTCGACGTTGTAGCGGTTGCGGCAGAACACCGGGAAACGCAGGTCGTAGCAGACCTGCGGATTGATCCGCCAGCCCTTCCATTCCACGCACAGGCGGTCGCGGCCGGCGGCATAGCGCTCGTGCTCGCCGCCGTAACGGAACAGATGGCGCTTGTCGTAGTACTGCAGGCCACCCTCGGGGGTGGCGAACAGCAAGCGGTTGTAGACGCCCTCGCCATCGCGCAGCTGCACGCTGCCGATCACCGCCGCGTTCAAGGCCTTGGCCTGTTCGCGCACCCAGGCCACAGTCGGGCCGTCCATGCCTTCGGCCTGGGCGATGGCCTCGTTGGAAAAGCCACTGGTGAAGGTCTCCGGCAGGATTACCAGATCGGTGGTCCCTGCCAGCGGCGCCAGAAGCGCACCGTAGTAGGCGCGGTTGCCGGCCGGGTCGTGCCAGCGGGTGTCGCCTTGCACGAGGGAAATGCGCAGGTCATTCATGGTCGTGGACTCGCAGAATTTGAAGTCGGATTGCCAGTGCGGTGACGCGGCCAAGGGCCTTAGCCGCACCCGTCTGTTTCGATGAAACGGCGCAAATGCGCCCTGAGCGAGCTTGCAGCTGGCGCTGCCCGCTCCAACCCCTGGCGAGCCAGTGCCGAGGCCTGCTCCTGACGTTTCAGGCTGGCCGCTATACGTGCAAAGACGAGCAGCTCAGCAGCACGAACCTGTTCGAAATCTGCACTGTCCAGCATCGCCTCATAATCACCTGGAAAGTTCTGGTGTGCCGCGAAAAACTGTCTACCGGCGCTTTCCCATGCTGAAAAAAGCGCTTTCGCTGAAGCGAAAGTTTCCGGTTCGGATGCCCCATAGGCCCAACCACCTCCTGTAACCGCGCCATCCCCAGCAAGCCGCTCGCGAAACACACAGCCGGATTCGATAATTGTCTCCGGCGAATATTCGCCGCCGCCCTGCTGTGGCAAGAACGCCAGATGCGCCCCCATCTCCACGTAGCACCACTGTCCGCCGGAACCGTGCTGGAACTCGACTATATGAATCAGCGGAGTGCAAATTCTGCGAAAGGTCCGTCCTTGTCGGACGAACCCCTCTCGGAGCAAACGCGGAAAGAACTCCGACTCAAGGAGTTCGAAGAATCTCTCCTTATCTGCACCCCGACTCACTCCGCTCACAGCAGGCGCAGGCGTTCGATCGCCGCATCCAGAGTGGCCTCGTTCTTGGCGAAGCACAGGCGCACCAGGCGCTGGCCGGCCGGCGCGGTTTCGTAGAACGGCGACAGCGGGATGGCAGTGACGCCCTTTTCGATGGTCAACCACTTCACGAACTCGTGGTCTGGCAGGTCGCTGATGGCCGAATAGTCGACCAGCTGGAAGTAGCCACCCGGCACCGGCAACGCCTTCAGGCGGGTGCCAGCCAGCTGCTCGCGGAAGCGGTCGCGCTTGGCTTCATAGAAAGCGCCCAGTTCCAGGTGATGCTGCGGTTCGTCGCGGATCATCGCAGCAAAGCCGTACTGCGCCGGGCCGAAACTGGTGAAGGTGTTGTACTGGTGCACCTTGCGGAATTCGGTGGTCATCGCCGGCGGCGCCACCGCGTAGCCGATCTTCCAGCCGGTGCAGTGATAGGTCTTGCCGAAGCTGGAGATGACGAAGGTCCGCTCGCGCAGCTCCGGGTAGCGCAGTGCCGATTCATGACGGCGACCGTCGTAGATGATGTGCTCGTACACCTCATCGGAAATCAGGTAGATCTGCGTGCCGCGCAGCACATCGGCCAGCGCCTGCATGTCTGCTTCGTCCAGCATTGCGCCGGACGGGTTGTGCGGGGTGTTGACCATCAGCAGGCGGGTGCGCGGGGTGATCGCCGCACGCACGCGGTCCCAGTCGACGGCGAAGGTCTGCGGATCCAGCGGCACATGGACGGCCGTGGCGCCGGCCAGCTCGATCGCCGGTTCATAGCAGTCGTAGGCCGGATCCAGCACGATCACTTCCTCACCGGCACGCACCACGGCGTGGATGGCGTTGAAGATCGCCTCGGTGGCGCCGCTGGTGACGGTGATCTCGGTGTCCGGATCGATCTGCGCGCCGTACAGGTCCAGCGACTTCTGCGCGATGGCTTGGCGCAGCGGCGCCACGCCGGTCATCGGCGGGTACTGGTTCAGGCCGGCGGCCATCGCTTTGCTGGTTTCGTCGATCAGCCGCTGCGGCGCGGAGAAATCCGGGAACCCCTGGCCGAGGTTGACCGCGCCATGTTCGGCGGCGAGCTGGGACATCACGGTGAAGATCGTGGTACCGACCTTGGGCAGCTTGGTGTTCGGTTGCATCGGCCTGGGCTGTGGGGAAACAAGGGCTGGAAGTGTACGAAATCCCGACCCGGCCTGCGGCGCCGACGGTAGCGCCGGGTCATACCCGGCGGCTCTTTGCACATGCCACACCGATGGCAAGCCCCGCCGCGTGCTCGCCGGGCATGGCCCGGCGCTACCGGGTCACATTCACCGCTACAATTGCCGCCGCACTCCCGCATGAAGACCCCTGCGCCTTGAACACCCCTGCATTGCTGGCCGCCAGCGGCCTGAGCTTCTCCCGCAATGACGAGCCGGTGTTCGGCCCGCTGGACTTCCACGTGGATGCCGGCGAAGCGCTGCTGGTGCAGGGCGGCAACGGTGCTGGCAAGACCACCCTGCTGCGCGTGCTGTCGGGCCTGGCCCGCCCGGGCGCGGGCCAGGTGCTGATCGACGGCAAGCCGGCCAGCAACGCCGAACGTGCGCGCTATGTCGCCTACCTCAGCCACCTGCCGGCGCTGAAGCCGGACCTGGACACGCTGGAGAACCTGCATTTCCTGTGCGGCCTGCACGGCCGCCGCGCACGGCAGATGCCGGGCAATGCGCTGGCCATCGTCGGCCTGGCCGGCTACGAGGACACCCTGGTGCGGCATCTGTCGGCCGGACAGAAGCGGCGTCTGGCGCTGGCCCGCATCTGGCTGTCACCGGCACCGCTGTGGCTGCTCGACGAACCCTATGCCAACCTCGACCTGGAAGGCATCAACCTGGTCAACCGGATGATTTCCGCACATCTGCGCAGCGGCGGCGCCGCCCTGGTCACCACCCATGGCGCCTATGCGGCCCCGCCGGTGCGCACCCGCCAGCTCGACCTCGGCGGTGCCGCATGATCGCGCCAGGCACCGAGCCAGGCCTGTGGCAGACCACCCGCGCCCTGGTTGCGCGCGACCTGCGCCTGCTCTGGCGCCGTCGCGGCGATGCGCTGCAGCCGTTGCTGTTCGCCCTGCTGGTGGTGGTGCTGTTCGCCTTGGCCCAGGGCCGTGACCCGCAGCCACTGGCCGCCACCGCCGGTGCGGTGCTGTGGCTGGCGGTGCTGCTGGCCGGGCAGCTGGCGCTGGATTCGCTGTTCCGCTCCGATGCTGAAGACGGCTCGCTCGAACAATGGCTGCTGGCGCCGGTGCCACTGGCGTGGCTGGTGCTGGTACGGGTGCTGCTGCATTGGGCGACCACCGCCCTGCCGCTGATCATCCTGAGCCCGCTGTTGGCGGAAATGCTGCATCTGCCGCATGACCAGCTGCCGATGTTGCTGGCATCGTTGCTGTTGGGAACACCGTTGTTGAGTCTGATCGGTGGCGTGGTCGCTGCACTGACCGTGGGCATCCGGCGCTCTGGTATTCTCGTGGCGTTGCTGTCGTTGCCGTTGTACGTGCCGGTGCTTGTTTTCGGTGCCGGCAGCCTGGCGGCAGCCAGCCGCGGACAGGATCCGGTCGGTGCGCTGCTGATGCTGGGCGCTGGACTGGTGATCGCCCTGGTGCTGGCACCGCTGGCAACGGCTGCTGCGATCCGTATTTCTCTGAGTTGACCGAGCTGAGAGCCAATCCACCCCTGCTGGATAGCCGCCACGCATGAATCCGATTGTCCGCTGGTTCCATCAACTCGGCTCGCCTCCCACGTTCGATCGTTTCGCTGCCCGCTGGTCGCGGCTGTTCTACATCGCCGCGATACCGGTGCTGCTGGTCGGCCTGTGGCAGGCGCTGCTGGTGGTGCCGCCGGAAGCCCGCCAGCTGGACAGCTTCCGCATCCTCTACATCCACGTGCCCAGCGCCTGGATGAGCCTGTTCGTGTTCGCGCTGATGGCGCTTTACGCCGCCATCGCACTGATCTGGCGGATCAAGATCTGCGAGATCCTGGCCATGGCCTGCGCGCCGATGGGCGCCGGTTTCACCCTGATCACCCTGGTGACCGGCAGCATCTGGGGCAAAAGCACCTGGGGCACCTGGTGGGACTGGGACCCGCGCATGACCAGCGAGCTGGTCCTGCTGTTCCTGTACCTGGGCGTGATCGGCCTGTACCACGCCATCGAAGACCGCCGCAGTGCCGCACGTGCCGCTGGCCTGATGGCCATCGTCGGCGTCAGCCTGTTGCCGGTGATCCGTTACTCGGTGGACTGGTGGGGCGGCCTGCACCAGCGTCAGTCGATCAGCGTGTTCGGTGAATCGGCCATCCGCACCGAGCTGATTGCGCCGCTGTGGTGGATGGTGATCGCCACCAAACTCTGGTTCTGCGGTTCGCTGCTGGCCAAGGCGCGTGCCGACAACCTGTATCGCGAGGCCGGCAAGGCCTGGGTTGGCGACCGCGTCGATGCCCGTGCAACTGCGGTGGAGGAATCACGGCCATGACCCATTTGCCCTTCGTGATCGGCGCCTACGCCGTGTTTGTGCTGGTGCTCGGCGCCGATGCCCTTGGGTCGTGGCTGCGCCTGCGCGCGGCACGACGCCAGGCGCAGTCGCGCCAGCAGCGGCAGCAGGCGCGTCAGGCCGCACAGCAGGTCGCCGCGCCTGCGCTGTCGGCGGAGCTGGAACGATGACGCCGGTCCAACGCCGCCGTCTGGTCTGGGTGCTGCTGGCCCTGCTCGCCTCCGGACTGGCCACCGCGCTGGTGGCGATGGCGCTGGAGCGCAACATCGCTTACCTGTACACGCCCTCGGAAGTACTGCGCGGCGATGTCGATGCGCAGACCCGGTTCCGCCTCGGCGGCATGGTGGTGAAGGGTTCCTTCAACCGCCCGCTCGGCTCGTTGGAAGCGCACTTCAAGGTCACCGACGGCGATGCGCAGTTGCCGGTGTCGACCTCGCGGATTCTGCCGGACATGTTCGCCGAAGGCACTGCCGTGGTCGCAAGTGGCCGCCTGCAGGACGGCACCTTCGTCGCCGACGAAGTACTGGCCAAGCACGATGAGAAGTACGTGCCCAAGGAAGTGGCCGACAAGATGGGCCAGGCCCATCGCAAGCATGATGTGCCGGTCACGGCGCCCGAGGTGCGCTGAGTGCTTCCCGAATTCGGTCAGATCCTCCTGCTCTGCGCGTTGCTGGCCTCCTTGCTGCAGGCGGTGCTGCCGCTGGTCGGTGCGCAGCGCGGCAACGACGCATGGATGT
This sequence comes from Stenotrophomonas sp. HMWF023, assembly GCF_003060985.1. NCBI lineage: Bacteria > Pseudomonadati > Pseudomonadota > Gammaproteobacteria > Lysobacterales > Lysobacteraceae > Stenotrophomonas > Stenotrophomonas sp. HMWF023. Next base: position 1,837 of record NZ_QAIJ01000099.1, on the reverse strand, counting down.
CGGTTGCCCGCCCGGCTGCCTTTGCCCAGCTGGTGCTGCTTGCCGGCGCCTTCGCCGTACTGACGGCGGCCTTCGTGCAGCAGGACTTCTCGGTGCGCTACGTGGCCGAGAACTCCAATTCACTGCTGCCACTGATCTACCGCTATTCGGCAGTGTGGGGGGCGCACGAAGGCTCGCTGCTGATGTGGGCGCTGGTGCTGGCGCTGTGGACCGGTGCGGTGGCGCTGTTCTCGCGTCACCTGCCAGCACCCGTACAGGCGCGCGTGCTGGCGGTGATGGGCGTGGTCAGTGTCGGCTTCCTCGCCTTCCTGATCTTCACGTCCAATCCGTTCCTGCGCCTGAACCCGGTGCCACTGGAAGGCCGTGATCTCAACCCGTTGCTGCAGGACCCGGGACTGATCATCCATCCGCCGATGCTCTACCTGGGCTATGTGGGCTTTGCGGTGCCGTTCGCCTTCGCCGTGGCGGCGCTGCTGGAAGGCCGCGTCGATGCGCGCTGGCAACGCTGGACGCGGCCCTGGACCAACGTCGCCTGGGGCTTCCTCACGCTGGGCATCGCACTGGGCAGCTGGTGGGCGTACTACGAACTGGGCTGGGGCGGCTGGTGGTTCTGGGACCCGGTCGAGAACGCCAGCTTCATGCCGTGGCTGGTCGGCGCGGCGCTGATCCATTCGCAGGCGGTCACCGAAAAGCGCGGTACCTTCGGCAGCTGGACGCTGCTGCTGGCCATCGCGGCGTTCGCGCTGTCGTTGCTGGGCACCTTCCTGGTCCGTTCCGGCGTGCTGACCAGCGTGCATTCGTTCGCGGCCGACCCCTCGCGTGGGTTGTTCATCCTGATCTTCCTGTCGGTGCTGGTGGGCGGCAGCCTGCTGCTGTATGCGCTGCGTGCGCCGCGGCTGGCAGTGGATGCCGGCGATCCGCGCCGTGGCTTCACCGCGACCTCGCGCGAAACCCTGCTGCTGGCCAACAACCTGCTGCTGGCCAGCGCCTGCGCGATGGTCCTGCTTGGCACCCTCTACCCGCTGCTGGCCGATGCGCTGTCGCTGGGCAAGATCTCGGTGGGTCCACCGTACTTCGGCAGTCTGTTCCTGCTGTTGATGGCACCGATGGTGATGCTGCTGCCGTTCGGCCCGCTGGTGAAGTGGCAGCGCGACCAACCCTCGCGCGCACTGGCATTGCTGTTGCCATGGGCGGGTCTGGCCGTACTGCTCGGCGCTTGGGCCTGGTGGCAGGCGCCACAGAATGGCTGGAAGGCAGGCATCGGCGTCGCCGCTGCGGCCTGGGTTGGCCTGGGCACCGCCCGTTTTGTCTGGCAGCGTTTGCGTGGAAATGGCCGCTTCACTGCCGAGATGCTTGGCATGATCGTCGCCCACGCCGGTGTCGCGGTGTTCCTGGCCGGTGCGCTGCTGGTGGAAGCCTTGAACGTGCAACGCGAAGTCGCGCTGTCACCGGGCCAGCAGGTAGTGGTTGCCGGCCACGAAGTGCGCTTCGAGGGCGTGGACCACCGTGAAGGCCCCAATTTCATTGCTGACCGCGGTCATCTGCGGGTGCTGCGCGATGGTCGCGAACTGGCGCTGCTGCATCCGGAGAAGCGCCAGTACGCCAGCGGCGGCCAGGTGATGACCGAAGCCGGCATCGATGCACGCCTCAGCGGTGATGTCTACGTGGCATTGGGCGAGCCGCTGGGCAACAATGCGTGGGCGGTACGGGTGCATATCAAGCCCTTCGTGCGCTGGATCTGGCTGGGCGCGCTGTTGATGGCCCTGGGCGGATTCATCGCCGCCGCCGATCGCCGCTTTCGTCGTCCGTAGGAGTTCCCCATGTCCGAGTCGCCCGC